>DAOLWT010000060.1:0-10151 GCA_035421345.1 Bacteroidales bacterium | reverse complement strand
AAACCGAAACTCTTCATTTCAGAAAAATTGAATTCTTATATTGCGTTTTCTTAGCGCAAGTCCTCCAGCACAAAACAGAACCTTGTTTTGTTACAAATACCGATTGCATATATGTAATAGTCCAATAAATTGAACCATAACATATATGTCATCGGCATTACCATTGTAAAATTTAAAATATCCTTTGGATTATTTTAAATTAACAATTGGTATAAATTTCCTGAAGGCCATTCTTCTCTTATATTAAAAAACATGGTATTCTAATCGGTAAATTATCAGTGAATTTGGGATGATTTAGTTAGATTTAATTTTAGTTTGACATCTTCCTGCATAACAAACGTTAGAATCTCAGAAAGCACTATTAGCGAATTGATATTGACTTCATTATTTTATAGTATCACTAATAGTGGTAGCATATCCGGCAAAAATACCAAGACCTCCTTTTATATTACTATATAATTCTGTTGGGTCGTTTGACCATATTCCACCCTCAGAATTTAAATTATGTAAATAAAGTGCTTTTTTATACTTATAGTATTCCTTGGTTGTAGAATTTAAAATTATTAAAAATTTATGTGTTCCGTAAGGTAGAATTCCATTGTAGTTATAATTTACACCTTGAGTAAAATCAACTGAAAAATGTTTAGATTGGCCATTAAATAAACTATCGGAAAAATTTATATATTTTCTTAAATCAAAAATGGCTTCATTTTTTATAACTATGTCGTCAGAACGAATCAATGAATAAGATATAGTAGTGTCATATTTATCGAAAGGCGAAATGCTAATGGATTTAAAAATTAATTCGTAATAATTATTTTCTTTCAAATTATCGTTTATCCTAATAATAGCTCTGTTATAATAATCTCCATATTCATTTATGCCAACGCTATCTTTTATAGATACAATATCAAAATTTGGTTTTGATGGAATATCTGTATTCGCCTCTATTTTTTGATTATCGGAATTAATAATAATTTTATAATTTGAATTAATTTTCACTTTTTCTTGAGAAGAATAATTACCATGTCCTAAAGAAACGAGCTCTTTAATAAAAACATCATCTTCGTACAATAAAATTTTAGCATTACTAATTTCAGGTAATTGAGATTGGGTTAAAGAGATTGTCTTACTTAAAAAAACATGAATAGAGCTATCTGAGTTTATAAGTGAATTAACAACAACCAATGATGGATGTTCTTTTATCTTAATAACTTCTTCTTTTACACAACTATTAAAAAAAAACAAACCCAAGAAAATTAAAAAATATACTTTCATTTTAATTTAATTTAAAGGAATACGCTATTGATGGAATTATAGGGAAAATTGTTATTTTGCGTAAAATAAATTGCTGTTTTTCCGTGTCATATTTGTAATCATAAAAGAAAGGATTTTTCTTATTGTAAACATTATAAATACTAAGTGACCATGTTCTTATACCTTTCTTTTTTGTTTTTTCCCAAATAATACCAATGTCTAATCTATGATATATTTCCAATCGGTCGGAGTTTTTGCTGTTATATAAATATGTGTTTGGCTCAATTGCATTAGGCTGATGAATATTATTTGGGTCGTTTGCATAAAAAATAAAAGGGTCATAGTTATTTACACTATATAACATTCCATAAGGTAATGTGTATGGATTGCCTGATGACATAATAAAATTAGAAGAGAAACTAATATTTTCCTTTATTGATTTAATGAAAACCCAACTTAATTCGTGAGGGCGGTCAAATTTATAGGGATAAGTGTTCCCATTATTAACATTGTTGAATTTTCTAAAAGCTCTGGAATAAGTGTATGATAGCCAAGTTGTATATTTTTCTGTTTTTTTTGAGATTTCAAACTCAAATCCATACGCTTTTCCAGTGCCGTTTTTCTCAACTAAATATTCCCAGTTGTCGGTACTTCCTATAATAGATAAGCCCTCTTTAATTTCTATTTGATTTTTAAAATTTTTATAAAATACGCCTGTGCTAATATCAAAATTAGATTTTCCTAAATTTATTTTGCTACCTAAGAATATTTGGTCGCATTGCTGCGGTTTTATATTAATGGTTGCCGGAACCCACGTATTTGCGGGAAATGAAGAAAATGAAGAGTTGGTTAACAGATTTACTCCTTGCGTTGCATGATTGTAAGAACATGACAATGCTAATTTTTCATTAACGTTATATTTTAGTGAAACCCTTGGTTCCGGATTAAAGTAAGTAATATCTTTTAAAATGTAGGTAGGAAAATTTACACATGCAATAACATCTAATTTGTTTGAAAAATTATAATTTATGCTTGCAAAAAACCTATTTTCATAACTGTAATACTTGCTGTTTTTTGAGGTTGTATTTGTATTAAAAGTATCTAATGAATTTTCAAAAGTGTTTATACCTGGGTTAAAAGCATGATAAATCAGCTCATCGCCAAATTCAATGTTTAACGAATTATTTAAGTAAAATATTAATCTATTTTTAAATCCAACATCGTTAACACCTGAATAAAATTCATTTAAGTTGTTGTATATATTATTGTCTTTGGTTTCAGAATTTTCGGAATTGGTAAATTTATACTTATAGTTTACCCAGTATGCTAATGAATTGAATGAAACCTTACTTGAAAGCGTATGCTTTAATCTTAAACTAACTAGCTTGTTGCCACAAATATTTTTGGATTTGGATTTATCGTATTTCAAATCGCTGTTTTCTGGTATTTGTTGTTTTATTTTAACCGTTATATTATCGTCACCACCATATACAAGAAATGTTAAACTGGTTTTTTTAGAAATATTGTGATTAATTTTAAAATTAATGTCGTAGAATGAATAACCTAAAGAAACACCATGTATCGCTATACGTGTAAATGGTACTGAAAGCCAATCGAAATAGCATTTGCGAACAGAAAGAAGAAATGTAGTTTTATCTTTTTGTATTGGACCATTCATATAAAAAGTTGCTAATAACGGGCTAACAGAATAAGAATATTTGGTACTATCCGGGTTTCCATTTTTTAAATGAACATCAATAATTGAAGATAAGCGACCGCCATACTTTGCAGGAAAGCCCCCTTTCCAGACTTCAAAATCGTTTATCGCATTTGCATCGAATATGGAAACAAAACCGCCTAAATGATTTAAGTAATACAAAGGAACTTCATCAATTAAAATTAAGTTTTGTTCCGGACTTCCGCCTCTCACACTCATTTCGGCAGATCCTTCTTTACATTGTTTAATACCCGTATTAAATTGTAAAACTTTCATAACATCGGGTACACCTCCTAATGTAGGCATTTTAATAATTTGATCCGTCTTTAATTTTATGGCTTCATTATTATTAAAACGCTCAATTATTGAAATTTCTTTTAAATGAACAATACTTTGTTCTAAACCAATATTTATAGGAAGTTGGATTTTAGAATCGGTAGTTATTTCTATTGTAGTATCTCTATATCCGATATAATAAAAAGTAATTAAGTAAACGGAATCTTTGTTAAGAATTATATTATAAAAACCTGAATTATCTGTATATACAGAATTATTACCTCCTTTAGTTGATACAATAGCATTATAGAGGGATTCTTTTGAATTTTCATCATAAATATGTCCAAAAACATTTATTAATTTCTGAGATAAGGCAATATTTGTTGTAATAAAAAAAATAAAAATTAATACAAAATATTTTTTCATCATTGGTATTAAATTGAATTCCTATTTTTTAAAATAATCATTATTATTTTTTATGATTCGTCGCTATTAATAATCTAGATTTAGGTAATAAACGCAACTTTAATAAAAATATTATTTTGTTGAAATTCCGATACAAGGAGTAAAATAATTTTCTTTTTTTAATAAAACACTATAATTATTATTTTTATCGACAAGCTTCCATTCTAAGCCTTGAAATTTATTACGAATAAATACCTTGGTATTGGTTTGTTTAAATGTTGTACATAAAAAAGGTGCTGTCCTTTTTTTATAATCTGTTCTTAAATCGCCATTTTCAGCTAATATTCCAACCCATTCAACTGAAACAATCATTCCTTTTTTAGAAATTGCAATCCCATATGAAGACACATCAATTGCCTTCTTCTTATTAATGATTTCATTCGTATTTAAAACAATTTCTTTTTTTAAAACTCACAAATCAGGTTCAAGACTGTTCTCTTTTACAGAATAAAAATTAAGTTTAAAAACACATGTAAAATTAACATCTAAATCTTTTTTTACAATTTTACGATTATCAAATTCAATTAACACATCCTGTATTTGGCTTATATAATTTTTATTATATGGGATTAAAACCGCTATTTCATCTCCTGAAAGCCCTGAATATGTAAATTCTGTTTTATACTTATAAAATCCAAGAAATAGGGTTTTATTATTTGGTTTTATAACTATTTCGTTTAATTGAAAAATCGCAGGTTTCAATTTTACTATAGTATCATTTAATGGAGTTTTTATATTTTTACTTAAATATGCAATATTTGCAATTCTGAGATTTCCAGTTGTTTTATTCGTAAAGAAGACACCTTGATTATTGGTATATGTTCCTGACATATTATCGAAAATAACGTTCGAAAATGGAATAGGCAAATTAGTAACAGAATCTATTACTATTATTTTAATATTTTGAGAAAAACATAAATTAAAAAATAACATTAAAAAACAGTTTATTAAAATAATTTTATAATATTTCATATTATGAAAATTTTAAATTTAACATTATTATGTTAAACAATATTTATTTATAAGCAAGTGGATGATCATTTTGACCATCCACTTTTTTACTATTAAAGCTAGCAGATTCAATCATAAGAAACCCAATTTTCTCCAACAGTGAAATTCTCTTTTTTGTAAGGATTAAAAAAATATACAATTTGCCTTTAAAATTTAAAACTATAACTTACTGAAGGAATAATAGGGAATACACTTAACTGATATAATTTTATTTCTCCATTTTTTTCTTTAAAAAATAAAAAATATGCATTTTGTCGGTTGTAAACATTATATATACTAAAGTTCCAGGTTCTGATTCCTCTTCTTACTTTTTTTGTTATATTTAACCCAATATCCAGTTTATGGTATGCCGGCATTCGATAGCTGTTTCGACCCTTATAAATATGGACATCATCATAATAGTATGAATATGTTGCAACTCCTGTGCTATTAGATACAAGGTAGTTCATATCATAATTAATAAGGTTTGATTTTTGGGAAGCAAGTGTTATTGCATTTCCTGTTTCATAAACCCATGCACAGGATAATGATATTTTATTATTTATTTCGTAATTACCAACAATCGAAGCACAATGTGTTCTATCGAAATGATACGGGAACCAATTTCCATTATTCAGATTATCGAATCGACGCATATTTTTTGAATAGGTATAACCTGTCCAACCATTCCATTTTCCTTCCTTTTTATAAAGAAAAATTTCCACTCCATACACACGTCCTTCTCCACTTTTAACAATTTTATTTTCCCAGGTTTGTGGACTAAAAAAAGAAACGCCTTCCTGAAAATCAATAAGGTTATTTAATTTTTTATAAAACCCTTCTGCTGATATTTCAATGTTTATATTCTCTTTTACTAAACTCCGAACTATGCCTAATGCTATTTGTAGCGATTTTTCGGGTAAACTATTTTTAGTTGAAGGAACCCATAAATCAGAAGGGAAACCGGCACCTGAATTAGATAACAAATGCAAAGGTTGTTGCATGGTGGCAAAAGAAAATTTAATGGCATAATCATTCCAAAACTTAAAGTTTGCGCTAATTCTTGGTTGTAGTGAAGAAAAAAAACGTTGTTGTACAAAATATCCACCAAAATGAATACCGGCATTAATCATTAAATTATTTGTAATGGCAAATTCATCTTCCAAAAATAGATACGATTCTGTTGAATGTAAATCTCCTGAACCAACTGTAGTATCTATATTTGAAATATCATTTCCTAACTGGTTATATATTGAAATCCCTGGATTAAAGAAATGCAATGTGCCTGCTAAACCAAATTTTACTTTATGTTTTGCATAAGGATAATAATCAAAATCCGATTTAAGCATTATATCGTCTATTCCCGAATAAAAAGATTGTCCATATTCCCTGGTAGTATTATTTAATAAATCTAATTGTTCGCTTGATGCTGTTGTTTCATATTTAAATTTGGTAAACGACAAGATAGTATTACCAAACAACTTTTGGTTATAAATATGATTCCATCGTAATGCCCCCATCCTATTTCCCCAAATTATTCCTGCATTATCTTTATATTTTAATTTTTCTTGCCCACCACTAAATGTTATTTGTTTAATTCCAATTTTATCTCCTCCTTTATAGAAGCTTAAATATAGTTTGTCTTTTTCGGAAATCTCATGGCATATTTTTGCATTTATATCATAAAGGGTGTACCACACGCGAATATCACTTGTATTTAGAGAATAATAAGCGTGTAACAAAACATCCATAAAACTGCGTCTTGCAGATATAAGAAAAGTAGTCTTTTTACTTAACGAACCGTCAAGAGATAGCTTACTCACTAATGTACCTATGGAAAATTCTCTTTTTAATTTATTTTTATTTCCATCTTTCATTCTAATATCAATAACCGATGAAAGTCGGCCACCATATCGAGCAGGAAAACCTCCTTTAACAAGCTTAATATCATTAATGGCATTTGCATCAAAAACAGAAACAAAACCGCCCAAATGACTTACATAATATAATGGTACATCATCTAGTAAAATTAAATTTTGGTCGGGACTCCCCCCTCTAACATATAGTGCATTAGAGCCTTCTTGTCCTCCTTGTACACCCGGCATTAACTGGAACGTTTTTAAAACATCTGTTTCGCCCATAAACTTAGGAAGGCTTTTTATTTGCTTAACCGGAATTTGAATAACACTCATTTCTGCGCGTTCGTTAATTTGTTTTTCATTGGTTATTAAAACTTCTTTTAAGTTTTCTGTTGTAGGTATTAAATTAAAATTTATTGTTTGACTTTGCTTTCCGGAAATTATTTTGGTTTGTTTTTGATATCCGATAAACGAAATGGAAATACCTGTTGAATCAATAGATGAAATGCTTAAACTATAAAACCCAAAATTATTAGTAACAGCGACTATTTTGGTTTTATCTTCAAATATATAGGCTCCTATCAGTTTTTCACCTGTGGCATCATCAATAACATAACCGCTAATAGTATTAGTCTGCGATTTAACAACAAAAGCATATACGATTAAAATCCCGTAAATAATTATTTTTTTTTCACTTCATTTGTTATTTAAGGAATAACTATTACTTCTTTTTCATCTTCGGAATAACCGGCAAATATTCCATAACCATTAGAAACATTAGTAAACATCTCAATAGGCTCGCCTTTAAAAATATCTTGAAATGAATGATATTCCGTAATACTTTGATTTTGATAATGCCTTGTCCATAATTTCCGGTATTTATAGTAATTATATGACGTTGTACGCAGTATTACAAATAATTTATTATCTGCATCCGGTTTTCTTATTGTTGCTTTAATGGTAAAATTACATTCTTTTCCATTAAATAATTCGTCGCAAAAAAATATACTTGAAGGATAATAATCTTTATCACCTTCATTATTAAGAATCGGATTATCGTAAATTCCGTTTTGATAACTAAAATGTTTCTTATTATTAATTAATGAATAAAATATTATTTCGTAATAGTTTTTCTCATTGCCATTGTCGTTAAATTTTATATTAACTTCATTTGTTTCGCAATCATTTTCGGCATCATATCCAACAGGTCCATGAAAAGTACATTCTGTTATTTTAGTAGTGCCTGAAGGAATAATTTCTTTCGTTGACACACTATTAAAACCATCAGCATCTACTTTTAGTTCGTATAATTTCCCTATTTCCGGGAATTTTCCGAGCATATAAAAACCATCATTTTTATTAAATAAGGTATCTATTAAATTACCTTCTTCATATAACGAAACAATGGCGTTTAAAACTTCTCGTGGTTCGTTGCTTGTAATAGGAATTGTTTTTGTTATCTGAACGTTAATTGCACTATCGGGTGTAATAATTGAATTAACAACCAACTTAGAAATCATTGCTTCTTCGTTTAAAGGAATTTCCTTCATACATGAACCAAATAAAATGATAACAATAAAAAAAATAAAGGAAATTTTCATTTTTTAAATTTTTTAATAAGCTAAAAGCTGTTTTATAACGTACAGCTTTTAGCTTTAGTATAAAATAAAAAAATTAAATATGATTTACGTATACTGTTAATCCGGATGGTCCTCCATCGCGTGAAGCTGACCAATGTGCATTATATACATCCATTTCGTACCAGAATGTTAAAGGGGAAGGTGCTGTATACAAAAATGAACTTGGATATGGCGCTACTGAATTGCTTGCTGTTGGTCTAATACTTGACCAAAAATTGTTGATGCTGTTCGCATAAGAAAACGTTTGTTGATAACTAACAGATGAATAATCTGAAAGCCATAGCCTAGCATTCCAATTACCATTAATAGCTGTATATGTAGTCACTTTTGTCCAACCTCCAAATGTTTTCCTCTGCTCACATTGTACATTAACATTATATGTAACCGAACACCCTTTTCCTGTTGAATATAAATTTGATGAAAATGCGACAGACATACAAATTCTTTTTGACCCAACTGAAGAACCTGAAGCTATCCATCCAGTATTGCCACCCCAATCCCATTCCCCTCTCGAGATTTGAGTCATAATATTTTGTTTATTTTCTACAATAATATTATTATTTGAAGAATTTATTTCAGCTATATTTTTTATTTTATCAAAATCATCATCAGTAATTATTTTAAGTTTATCAGCAGTTAACTGATAAATAGAATCACCAATTGTTACAAACCCTTGTTCGTTTAAAACATAAGTATAAGATGGATTAAAAACAGAATAATTATAACTTTCATTTTCTGTTCCTTCATCAAATACTTTTATTAGTCCGTTATTGACATATTTATAATACAATTCTGAATGTGGGGAAATTTTCTTTAATTCTTCTTGAGAATAATTTTGATATTTATCATTCCACGCATTTTCGGCATCAACTATTTGATTAAAAATATATCGCTGAGAAACAAATCCAAGTTTTTTTTCCCATTCGTCAGCTTGTTCTTTACTCATCATTATTAGTTCTGAATAATTTTTTTCAAATGTTGTTCTATCTGAAAAATTAAGTATTCCATGTTTAAGAGTTACATTATTAGTTTCATTTTGTATAATATTATTTTTATTTAATTCAGTTGTATCTTTTTTGCAACCACCAATTAATAAAACTACCGCAAATAATAAGATTGCAATAGGATATAAATTTTTAAAAATTTTCATAAAATATCTTTTATTATTTATAACTTATTTATTTTCCACTTTCGCAGCCAACCGGCTTTTGCCATAAACCAATGCGTACATTACAAACGTTTATTGCGATTGCTTTGTATTATTTAATTATCGTATCTTTGTGGTATCCTCCTTTCTATTGGTTTTACAATAGGGTACAAGCATATCTTTGTTTTTCCATACATTAAGGAGGTTTGTACGTTTATGTAGGAAATGAATATTATAATAAGTTGTAATATAGGTGTTAAAAACTTATTTACGTAGAGAGAGAGAGAGAGAGAGAATCTCTTCTTTAAATGGAAAAGCAGATGTTAAATTCGGGTTCAAAATAGAATAACGTGTTTATTTTCGACCACAAACCTAAAATAATTTTTTCTAATAAAAAAACATTTTGAAGAAAATTAAAATTAGTTTATCGTAAATAAATTATTTTACGTACGCATTTTTACACATATACAAAATTGGCTAAAAAACCATTTTACTACTTTACAAAAAGTCTAATCCATTCTTCTTTAAAAAAAAATTAAGTTATAATTTTTTAAAACAAAGTCAACTATTCGTAATAGAATTGTAATACCGATTGCATATATGTTATCGGCATTACCATTGTAAAATTTAAAATATCCTTTGGATTATTTTAAATTTATACTCTATCTAACTCATCTATAACTCACTGATAATTTAGTGATTAGAATATAATGTTTTTAAATAAAAGTAAAGAATGGCATTCAGAAAATTTTGATACAAAACAAGGTTCTGTTTTGTGCAGATAGCTTGTGCTCTCGCCT
>DAOLWT010000059.1:0-10239 GCA_035421345.1 Bacteroidales bacterium | reverse complement strand
GTTAAATTAGCCGCTATAAAAATCCTTTTGAAAAAAATTTAAACAGGCTCTTAATCTATTTTTTATTATATTAATACCCCGAGAAAAATCCTCGGGGTATTAAATAGATTTATTTATCAACTTCAAAGAGTTGAGATATAAACCAAAAAAATTTTAAAGAATATTAAACAATAAATTTATTTATTACTCTTCTTCAAAAAAACTAATTTCAAAATCATCAACATAAGCAATATTTTTATTAGGATTAAAAACATAAACTTCAATATAGGCCCCTTCTGAATCGTATTCCGGAAAGGTATCTTCAAATTCAACTTTATACCACTTATTTACTTCTTTTATAATTGGATTTATTTCATGACCCGACCAAGAAATATTTTTATCATCTTTTCCTAAAGAAACAACTAAAAGCGTTTTTTTATTTAAATCTTCTAATTTTACCCAAGCAACAGTTTTTATTTTTTTAACAGGCTTTGGACTTATTTCTTTAATTAATTTTTTAAAACCATAAGAATATTGATACACTGAATCTATTTTAGAACAAAAATCCCTTTTAACACCACCGTATTTTCCAATTGTATGTGTATTAATCCAATCTCCTTCATCAATTTCACCTCTAAATACTGGCACAAATTCTTTATTGTTTGAACAACTGAAAACAAGCAATGTGAAAACACCTAAAACTAAAAACAGTATCTTTTTCATAAAATAAGATTTTAAATTAATTATTCTCCAAAATTAAAAAAAGTTTTTATAAATCAGAATTTAATATCATCTGATTATTTTTAAACAATTTGGTAATATCCCCATTGTTTTTTTCTATTACTTTATAAATAATACTATTACTTTCACGTACTAATAAATTATCTACATAAATAGGTTTTTTTGAATTATCTTTCCCCTTAATAAGTATAGCAATAAGATGTGATGCGTCTTTTATTTTAAATTTAAGTTCAACTAAAGACCAGTTTCCATTTATACATTGACTGGTACATGGGTCAATTACTACAGTCCATTCCGAACCTTCTCCCTCTCCTTCCTGAATTATAGCCAGGCTACTAACCATATCCTGTCCATAATTTTCGCCATTATTATACATCCAGAAACTAGCAATATATTCTTTTTCGGTATTTAACGTATTTGGAGGGATTTCGCCAAATTTATTGTAATCCTTTAATTTTCCTGAATATGCTCCTTTACCTTCTATGCTGGTATCGTTCTGCATTTCTTCAAAATCATGAAAATATATAAATGAGCTGGTATCACTTACAAGAAAACCATTCTTTTTTTTCAATAAATGACAAATTCTATTAAAATTAGTTATTTCTTCTTTTGCTGTATTTTCAAAAAGCGTATTAAAATCTAACGAACACAATGAATACTGATCATTTTTATATATTAAATTCGATTTTTCAAAATAGTATTGTTCATAATCATTTAAAGAGCCATTACTATAAATAATTAAAAATTTCTTCTGTGATTTTAAATCAGTTAGTATATTTTTTTGATAATAACCCGGAGAAAGAAGTTGCATTAGATTTTTAGCTTGCCATATCGAAGTACGAGTTGCATGCTGAGTCATAATGGGCATTTGTTTGTAAAAAGAAAAAACTTCGGAGATTAGGTAAATCTGATTTCCATCGGGAACTCCTCGTCCAAAATTATCAGAACCTCCACAGTAATAAGGCAATGGAATAATAGCTTGGAAGTCTTCTGGATTTATTTTCGCTAATCCTTCTTTAAATTGTTCAGGACAATATTTTGTATTAAAATAATTAATGGTTTTTATACTTTCTGTAGCTATTTTTTTATGATAAGGAAGTCCTTCAAAAAAATATAATATGGGTAGGATTAAAAATACAAATCGTAAAATATTTTTCTTTTCTTTAAGTATTTCATAAAAACGCCAGCAAAAATACGTACAAATAATAGTAGATACGAAGAAAAATGCCCATGCAAATCGTCCCAATGTACGGAATTGCTTAATTATAGGGTATTTATCGGCAAGCCATTGCAAGTTAAGAATAAATGGAAATCCCATGGAATAAAGCAAGACCAAAATACTTGAAATAAACAGAATCAGTATACTTTTATTTTCAAAAACGCTATTCAAAAACTCTTTATATCGTTTATTGAAAAAAGATAAAATAACAAACACAAATAAAAGTAGTAATATAAAATCGGAGGTAATACCGATATATGACCACCCTTCCCAATTTTGGTCAGGAATTTTTATAAATTTCTGTATAATGGGTTTAAAAGGCTCATCGGTAGGGAGGAAAACGGTTTCAATTTCCGCATTAAATAATAAAAAGCCATAAGGGTTCGTAGATCTTCCAGTAAAATTATCGCTTGTTGATACGATAATCCAAAAAATTAAAACAGGAATAATATATTGCAATATAATTTGAGCCGTAAATGGAAGATGAATCTTTTTATTTTTTTTAATATTCCATAAATATTTCAAAATATAGAATAATAAGAATAAAAAAACATTTATCATTCCTAGATAAGTATGAATAAAGAACCAAAACAAAATATTTATAGCATTAATAACAGTCCACTTCCATTTTTTCTTGCTTTCGTTATATTTCATAAATAAAAACCAAGTTAAAGGAATTGAAAGGCTATATGATAAAAACGGATGTGCTGTTAACCGGAAAATTTGAGGAGAAAGAACAGTAATAAAAAAAGCACAGAATGCGGCAAAGAAACGATTAACATTATATTTAACCAAAATAAAATACAGAAAAATACTAGTAAAAAATATGGATAATAAAAGTAAATAATTTATAATGCCTACTTCGTATGATAATACAGAGGGAAATACATAAGAGCTAATTTTAATGAGACTTGTAATGACAGGTTGGCAATCGGTAAAAAGAAAGTTTTCTCCATAAGGATAATTCGTGCCGGTAAAATGAAATGAAAATTTATCATAGATATGGTAAATAGATGAATAGACTGATTTTAAAGCATCTATACTGCCTCCTATTATATAACTATTTGGAGAAAGTAAAATTTGATTATAAAAAATAAATAAAAAAAATGTTATTAAAACAATATTAATGAAAAGGGGCAGTTTTATTTTTATAATCTTCATATTAAAAAAACATAATTAAACACTACAATATTACTAATTCTTTTTAATTTAATATATTTGTTGAGGAAATTATTATATGAAAACATATTCGTGTTGTATTATTGTACCTTGCTATAACGAAGGAGAAAGACTCCCCATAACTGATTTTGAAAAATTTATTTCAAATAGGGAAGACTTTGCTATATTATTCGTTAATGACGGTAGTTCTGATAATACCCAAGTGTTAATAGATTCTCTTTCTAATAAGTTCCCGGGAAAAATATTTTCGTATAAATTAAATATAAATTCCGGCAAAGCGGAAGCGGTAAGACAAGGTTTTATATATGCATTACAAAATATAAATTCCGATTATTATTCATACTTAGATGCCGATTTAGCAACTCCTTTAGAGGAGTTAAATAGACTTTACTCCATTATTTCGGAAAATAAAAATTGGCAAATAATTTTTGGTTCTCGTTTTAAAAGACTTGGAGTTAACATTAATCGGAAAGCATATCGTCATTATTTCGGTCGTATTATAGCTACTTTTATTTCTATGATTTTAAAACTTCCTATTTACGATACACAATGCGGAGCTAAAATTTTTAGGAAAGAGTTGGCAACAAAGCTTTTTCAATCGGAATTTATAAGTCGCTGGCTATTTGATGTTGAAATTTTTGCTCGCATAATTAAACAAAAAGGACGCGAAGCTATTTATGATATTGCATTTGAAGAACCTTTACAGCAATGGATCGAAGTAGGGGGGTCAAAAATTAATTTCCGGGATATGATTAAAGTTCCAATAGAATTATTACGTATTAAACGAAAATATAAAATATAAAATTTTTATATTTTATCCTTTATAAAATACAAAGGTCTTCTTTTAGATTCGTTAAAAATTCGGGCTATATATTCGCCAATAATTCCAATGCTTAGTAATTGTATTCCTCCAATTATTAATATTGAGATTAACATGGAGGTCCAACCCGGTACGGTTTCATTCATGAAATATTTAAAAATGGCATAAACAGAATATATCAGACCAATAATAAAAACAACTAACCCAAAATAAAATGAAATCCGTAAAGGTTTAGAAGAGAAAGAAGTAATTCCATCTATCGCAAAACGAAACATTTTTTTTATGGTATATTTCGATTTTCCGGAAAATCTTTCTGAAGCTTTATATTCTATAACGGTTTGCTTAAATCCCATCCAACTAATTAAGCCACGTGTAAAACGATCGCGTTCTTCAATTTGAATAAAAGCATCTACCACTTTTCTGGACATAAGTCGGAAATCGGCAGCAGCAGGCTCCACTTTTACATCAGATAATTTATTCATTAAATAATAAAATAACTTGGATGTTGACTTTTTTGCAAAAGTTGTTTCTTTTTCATCTATACGCTTGGTATTAATTATGTCAAATCCTTTCTTTTGTTCTTCAATCAATAAAGGAATAATTTCCGGAGGATGTTGCAAATCGGCATCCATCATAATAACCAAATCTCCTTTACTTTCTTGTAATCCGGCCATTAGAGCAACTTGATGTCCGAAATTTCTGGATAAAGAGATACCGGAAACACAAGTATCTTTTTCGGCAATTTTCTTTATTTCAACAAAAGTATGGTCTTTGCTCCCGTCATCGACAAATATTATTTCGTATGCAAAAGCAGTTTCTTTAAGAATGGGAATAAGCTCGTGGTATAAAGCAATCACATTTTGTTCTTCATTATAAGCTGGAATAACGATACTTAAAAGTTTTTCTTTTTGAACCATTCGTTTGTCTATTTCTTTATAAAAATTACACTGAGTTTCTCAGAGGTACCAAAGAGAGACACAGAGAAAATGGATCTTTATTTTCTACAACCCTTCTTTAAAAATATCTTTATTGTTTTTTTTGTTTTCTTTTTCGTATTTAGCACAATCAACTTCAACCGATAGTTCTTTAGCCGGTTTTTCAAAATCATCTTGGGTAACTCCCAACGTTTTGTCGGCATATACTTTTTGCATGTATGTTGCCCAAATCGGTAATGCCATGTGTGCACCACCTCCTAATCCGATACTTCTAAAATGGACACTTCTGTCTTCTGCTCCAACCCAGACACCTGTTACTAAATTAGGAGTAACACCCATATACCATCCGTCGCTTTGGTTTTGAGTAGTCCCTGTTTTGCCTGCAATTTGATTCGTAAGTTTGTATTTATATCGTATGTTTGCACTCGTACCATGTTCTACAACACCTCTCATCAGCATAATCATCAGGTATGCGGTTTCTTCACTAATAGCTTCGGAAGTTTTAGGACTAAATGATTCTAATATATTTCCGTTTTTATCTTCAATACGAGTAATAAAAATAGGTTCCACATAAACTCCTTTATTCGCAAAGGTACTGTACGCTCCGGTCATCTCATACACGCTCAATTCGCATGTTCCTAAACATAAAGAATAAACCGCCGGAATATCGCTTATAATCCCCATTTTTCGTACAATATTAACCACAGCGGTAGGTGAATATCGTTTCATTAAATAAGCAGAAATATAGTTAACAGACATGGCTAACGCCCATTTAAGGGTAATCATTTCTCCTTCTCTTTCATCTTTAGCACTTCCTGCATTTTTAGGAGTCCATTTGGTTCCATCAGGCATATCAAAAGAAACAGGGACATTGGGAACTTTAGTACAAGGAGAAAATTCTCCTTCCTGCATAGCTAAAGCATATAAGAACGGTTTAAAAGCAGAACCTACTTGTCGTTTACTGGAATAGGCATGATCGAATTTAAAATATCGATAGTCAATACCTCCCACGTAGGCTCGTACATATCCTGTTTGAGGTTCAACCGACATGATTCCGGGATGCAAAAACCATTTGTAATATTTTATAGAATCCATTGGAGACATTACCGTATCATGCTCTCCTTTGTATGAGAAGATCATCATATGAGTAGGCGTATTGAAATTGGCAGTAATTTGTTCTTCAGTTAATCCTTGTGCTTTTAATTTTATATATCGGTCGGATCGTTTCATGGATGAATTGAGCAGTTTCTGAATATCTTCTTTTTTAAACGTCCAGTCGTAAGGGGCATTTTTAACTCCTTTCCAATGTTTGTAAAATTCAGGTTGAAGCACTTCTCCTAAATATTCAGTCATGGCTTCTTCTGCATACTTTTGCATTTTAGAATTGATGGTCGTATATATTTTTAATCCGTCTTTATAAATGTTATATGGCGTTCCATCCGGTTTTTTATGATTATTACACCATTCGTTAAGAATGAGTCGAAGATTTTCTCTGAAATAAGTTGCAAGTCCGGAATTCTGATCCTGTAATTTATATTTCGACATATCGAGTTTTTTTACTCGGATGGAATCATATTGTTCTTCTGTGATATAATCATATTTTTCCATTTGTTTTAAGACGACTTCACGTCTTTTAGTGGCTCTTTCCGGATTTCGTACCGGATTAAACCACGAAGGAGCTTTAAGCATACCAATAAGCATGGCTGATTCTTCAATACTCAGTTTATCGGGAGTTTTATTAAAATATGTTTTTGAAGCCGATTTAATGCCAAAAGACTGACTGCCAAAGTCAACGGTATTTAAATACATAGCAAGTATTTCTTCTTTGGTATAATTGCGTTCCAGTTTAATAGCAATAATCCATTCTTTAAATTTTCTAAAAACGAGTTCAAAAAAATTAGGATTTTCCTGACGGGGAAATAAATTTTTAGCTAATTGTTGTGTAATCGTACTTCCGCCTCCGGCACCACGGTTACCTCCTAGAATATTTTTAAAAAGAACTCTAAAAATACTTCTGAAATCTATTCCGGAATGTTCGGTAAATCGTACATCTTCGGTTGCTATGAGTGCGTTTACCAGGTGGGGAGACAGTTCACTATAATGACTAATTGTCCGGTTTTCTATGTAATATTTCCCGAGAAGTACTTGGTCGGATGAATATACTTCGGAAGCTAAATTACTTTTGGGGTTTTCCAGTTCTTCAAAAGTAGGCATAAAACCAAGCCATCCAAAAGAGGTAGTAATAAAAAGGATAAGTATAAAAAATGCACTTATACCGTAAATAAGCCAGAAATTACGGATATAATGAGAAAAATTAGCATGTTGATTATTTGTCATTTCGATAATATACTTATTTTATTTTTTCAATTCGGATTCCCATACTTTTTATTCCTTGTAGGGTATCTATTCTCATAGCCTGTTCCAATCCGAAGGAGTATGTCCCTTTTTGACGAAAACGAACCCCTTTTTTTAATAGATATTGGTTGTCTTTTATATCACCTAATCCTTTTCCCAACCATTTCCCATTATCGTCGGCTAGTAAACAATTTATGGTATCGCGTGATATTTTCCCATTTGGATATTCCGTATTTAAAAAAATATATAGATTACTAAATCGATAATTACTTGTATTTCTAACGTTGATAAAAAAGTGATGAGGTGTTAAGGTATCTTCAATATCAACATTAAATTTAATGATATCTGTTTGTTTCCAAACACTATTTTTGATATCCTTGTATTCATCAAAAATACGATTTGGATCGCATGAATAAAAGGATATTAGCAAAAGCGAAATAACTGGATAGACGAGTATTTTCTTTATAGGAATCATTTCTTTTTTTTATCATCAAAACGAGTAATATCATCCTGACCCACTACATTTTCATAATCTACTTTTTTCTCTTCTTCTTTGGCTTTTATAGGCTCAAGTTGATCGGGGAGTATATTTTTTTTATTTAACTCGATTACTTCTTTTACTTTTTCAACAGAAACAGGAAAAATAAAATCAAAATTGGAGGCATAAGAATACCACATAATATTTCTAAATATGTCCGATTTTTGGTGTTTAGCATCACCCTCTTTTGTTCTTAGAATAATGTCGCTGTCGGGGAAATCTTTAATGGCATCAACGTAAGTATCATATTCGTAATTAATACAACATTTAAGTTTACTGCATTGACCGGCTAATTTTTGCGGATTTAACGAAAGTTGTTGTATGCGGGCTGTATTGGTAGAAACCGATTTAAATTGAGTTAACCAGGAGGAACAGCATAATTCTCTTCCGCAAGAGCCAATGCCTCCCAAGCGACTGGATTCTTGTCTAACGCCTATTTGCCGCATCTCAATTCGAATCATAAATTCTTCTGCCAATATTTTAATTAGTTCACGAAAATCAACACGTTCGTCGGCTGTATAATAAAAAACTGCTTTTGTTTTATCGCCTTGATATTCAACATCACTTACCTTCATGTTGAGTTTTAAATCAGAAGCAATTTTCCTGGTTTTAAACATCGTAGGTTGTTCTTGTTCTATTGCCGAAACCCATTTTTCAATATCGGTTGATTTTGCTTTACGATATACTTTTTTAATTTCTTCGGTAGCAGGATTTATTTTTTTCTTACGCATTTGGTACCATACCAAATTACCGGCAAGCGTTACAATTCCAATATCATGACCAGGCGAAGCTTCAACAGCAATAATATCGCCTACGGAAACATCTATTCCGGGACTTAATCGATAGAAGTCTTTTCTGCAATTTTTAAACCTTACTTCAACAATATCGAATTGTTTAATTTGTTCGGGCGACGGAATATCTTTAAGCCAGTCGTAAACATCTAATTTATTACAACCATGTTTAAAAAAAGATTCATTTTTATGTGTTGGTTTTGGATAACCTGCACATCCTCTCGATAAATATCCGCTACTTCCCATATTCAATAATTATATATACTAAGAAAATTTTATAATTTAAAATTATTCTTTTTTATCAATTTTTTAGAATTTTGATACCTTATAAGATGCAAATTTAATAAATTTCAAAGATTAAGCTTTGATTTTTATAAATTCTGCTATTTTAATAGAAAGATCGAGCCAAAGTATTTTGGGGTTCGCATTGCGTTCTATATGACCAATAGCATCATTTAATTCCTGAAAGATTTGATTGTAATTTTTTTTATGAAAAAATTGGGAGAATTTTTTTGCAAAAATTAATTCTTCTCCTTCAGCTTTTATTATGTCAAACTGTTTTACACCGGCTAAAAAACTTTCTCTTAAAATTCGAATTGTTTCCAGAAAAAAACCTTTTTGTTTTTCTCTTCCTTTTTTTGCAAATTTTTCTCCCAATCCTATTATTTCAATAAAATTATTTGCATAACATAAGCGAAGCCATTGATGTACCTCTGTAAATATTTCATTTTCAATAACATCTCCGGAAAGCGAACGAGCTTCTATATAATTGCCTTCGGCCAATCTTATTATTTCATTCGCTCTTTTGGGTGTAATTTCATGAATTTGAGTTAATGATTGCGAAAGGTCTTTATCGGTAATTTTAGGTATTTTAATAATTTGAGCACGTGAGAGTATGGTATTTATTACTTGTTCATGATTTTCACAAATTAATATAAATAATGTTTTATCGGGTGGTTCTTCCAGTATTTTTAAAAGTTTTGGAGCTGCTGAATGAAAAAGATTTTCTATCATCCAAATAATCATAACTTTATACTCCGACTCATACGATTTATAAGATAATGTTTTAATAGTTTCATTACAATCTTTTGCATTTATAAACCCTTGTTTGTTTTCTATCCCAATAGATTCGTACCATTCGGAAAGAGAAACATAACAATTATTTTCCAATAAAATTTTTCTCCATTCCGGAAGAAAATGAGAACTAATTATTCTGTCTTTTATTGGAGAAATAGGATAAAGAAAATGTAAATCAGGATGAATAATTTTTTCATATTTTAAACAAGATTTACAAATACCGCAAGAGTCATTGTCTTTTTTATTTTCGCAATTTATATATTGCGCATAAGCAATAGCTAGAGCCAGTTTACCACAACCTTCCGGTCCTAGAAATAATTGCGCATGACTTACTCTATTCTCTTTTACCGAACGAATTAATCTTTTCTTGGTTTGTTCCTGACCTATTATATTTTTAAATAACATATGAATCTTTAGGAGATTCAAAAATAAAGAGAATTCAATTAGGTATTCAATTATTTTTTTTGAAGTCTATTCATCTTACAGAAAATAAGATAGTTATATTTTAAGAATTAATTAAACACAAGCAATTTTTTGTAAGTTCTAATATTTTCGCTTGTATTAATTACACAATAATAAATTCCATTTTCCCATTTACTTACATC
>DAOLWT010000058.1:0-10240 GCA_035421345.1 Bacteroidales bacterium | reverse complement strand
ATAAATATTGCAGTCCGGAACCACGCGCAAGTATTATTTATACGTTAAACAATAAATCATCTGTAAAATTGGCTTATGCAAGAACAAGTCAGTTTGTTCAGCTCATTTCTAACTCTACCAGCCCATTTACAACACTTGAAGTATGGATTCCTTGCGGACCCAATATAAAACCTCAAAAAGCAGATCAGTTTTCTTTAGGATATTTTAATGATGTTTTTAAAACAAAATATCAAATATCTGCTGAATTTTTTTACAAATATTTAATGAACCAAATTGATTATAAAGATCACGCTAATTTATTATTTAACCCATTAATTGAGGGAGAGCTTCGTTTTGGTAAAACTTGGTCGTATGGAACAGAATGGATGATTCGTAAAAACGAAGGAAAATTAACGGGATGGATTGCCTATACTTTTTCTAGAGTATATAAAGAAACGGAGGGCATAAATCAAAATAAAATCTATCCGGCATCTTACGACAGGCCGAACGATATCTGTATAAACGTTTCGTATCGAAAAAGAACTCGTTGGTCGTATTCGGCTAACTGGATATATATTTCAGGAAGTGCTATTACTACACCTACCGGGTTTTATTATTATAACGGATATACCGTTCCTATTTACGATAAAAAAAATAACGACCGTTTACCCGATTATCACCGAATGGATTTGTCGGCCACGTTATATTTGAATAAATCAACAGAAAAAAAATACCGTCATAAACTTATTTTTACTTTATACAATGTTTATGCTCGTAATAATCCGATTTCGGTTAATTTTAATAAAATACTTTCCGATAATGGGAAAATTGTTGTTCCTACAGATTTAAGTGGGAAAAATGAGATTATACAAACAAAAATTTCTGTGTCGGGCTTAATTCCTTCAATTACCTATAATTTTAAGTTTTAATGAAAAAAATAGAACAAATCATCGGATTAATTATTTTGTGCCTGATAATGGGTTGCGAAAAAAAAACCGTATGGTCCTTACAGAATGAACAAAAGGAAACTATTATTGTTGATGGAATGATTACCAACGAGAAAAAAGTTCATCAAATTAAACTTACTTTCCCGGTACAACAACTTAATGATATAGCTCAACCGGTTAGCGGGGCGGTAGTTTTAATTTCCGATAAAGATTCTGTATATACCCTAACTGAAAACCCCGTTCAAAAAGGAATATACGAAACAAGCAGTTATTTTATTGGGAAAGTAGGGAATTACTATAACCTTTATATTAATTATAACAACGAAAAAATTATTACTGCTCGGTCAATATTACTACGTGAACAAACCTTTAATCCAATAAAATACGAACAAGTTAATAATACCGATTTATATCAAATTACATGGATAGCCGACGATTATAATGCTGAAAATTATGCCATGTATGAGGTCTTACTCGATTGGTCTATGGTTCCTGGATACGAAACATTAAACCCCAATTCCTGTAAAGCACGTTTATTATATTATACATTGCCTACTATTGATGTAAGTCAGGTTTTTGCTCCCGACAAACAAAAAATATACTTCCCTAAAGGGACTCTCGTAAATGAAAAAAGATATACAATAACCCGCGAACATGCCGAATTTGTAAGAGCGTTATTAGCTGAAACCAATTGGCAGGGCGGATTATTCGATTCGGCACACTCCGGATTACCAGGTAATATAGAAGGGGAGGCTTCCGGTTTTTTTGCTGCATGTGGTGTTTCAACATTATCTTTAATAATAAATTAAAAAAAATAAAAAAGCATAAGGGTATAAGAAATTTGATGTGTATTATGAATGAGAAACAAATAAAGAAAATTAATAATTAAATAATAAAACCATGAAAGCAAAAAAAATTTTCCAACAAATGTTAATTCTTTTTGTAGTAGTATTAATAAGTGTTACTACCGGATGTAAAAAAGAAGAACCTGCCGATGAACAAGCAGTAACTCAATCAATACAACAACTATCGAGAGATGAAGCGATGTTTAACCAAGCAGTTGGCGATTTATTAAGCGATGAAGATAAAATTTTAACTAACACTACTTCTAAAGCGGTTAATGCTGATAGTTTACCCTGTAATGTAGTTTTGGAAACTATTTTCGATTCGGCTTCTTATAGTATATCTGTTACATTTAACGGACTTAACTGCGAAGGTACTTACGAAAGAGTAGGAAATGTTACATTTACTAGTCAATACATGATTCTATGGAATCAAAAAAATGCAAAAGTAAATGTTACTTATAACAATTTAAAAATTACACATGTAGCTACCGGGAAATATATTATATTAAACGGAGAAAAAACATTTGAAAACGTTAGCGGTGGCTTATTATTTCAAATTCCGCTAGGATTAGGTTCAATTGTTCATAGAGCATATGGTAATTTTGAAATAACGTTCGATGATAATACAAAGAGAACATGGAATTTAGCTAGACAAAGAACATATACCGGCGGATTATTTGGTCAGTATTTAATTACCGACGAAGGTTTTGGTTCAGAAGGTAATTTAAACAATTTAGAAGTATGGGGAACCAACAGACAAAATGAACTTTTCTATACACAAATTTCTACTCCGGTAGTATTTAAACAAGCTTGTTATTGGGCACCTGTATCGGGTGTGAAATCACATCAAATACCAAGTAAACAAATTGTTGCAACAGTTACGTTTGGTTACGACGACAATAATTTACCTGTAAGCGGAACAAATTGCCCTACCCGTTACAGATTAGATTGGCAGAACGGAGCGAATTCCGGCACTTTATACCTCCCCCTGCATTAATTTTTTAGATGATTTAAAGGTGAAAAGCCCCTTTTTTAGGGGCTTTTTGTGTTTATATAGGTTAAAAGCTAGATTTCAATCATTTGTAATCATTCGTTTATATCTTATCCATGAAAGATATTAATGCAAAACAGGAGATAGATATTTCAATTTCAGGAAGTTTGAAAATATATTTGTGCTAACTAATTATAAATCTGTAATTAACTTTTTTTATTATTTAAAAATAATTATTTTTGCCCTCCTATAGTTAATTAACAGGTATTAATATTTAATAATTCATAATAAAATGAAAGTATATCAAACAAGTGAAATCAGGAATATTGTGCTGATAGGCGGTGCAAAATCGGGTAAAACAACGCTCAGCGAATCTATGGTTTTTGAAGGTGGTCTTATTACCCGAAGAGGAACTGTTGAAGATAAAAACACAATTTCCGATTATAGGGAAATAGAATTAGAACGCCAAAACTCTATTTCTTCCACTTTAATGTACTCCGAATACGAAGGAAAAAAAATAAATATTATAGATGCTCCCGGATTCGACGACTTTGTTGGGGATGTAGTTTCTGCTTTGCGAGTTTGTGATACGGCTGTTATGGTTGTAAATGCACAAAATGGGGTGGAAGTAGGAACAGAAATTACTTGGAGATATACCACAAAACATAATTCACCAGTTGTTTTTGCAATTAATCAAATAGACCACGAAAAAGCTAATTTCGATGAAACAATCCGTCAGTTAAAACAATTTTTTGGCGAAAAAGTTACTATTACTCAATATCCGGTAAATAGTGGTTCAGGATTTAATACCATTATCGATGTATTAAAAATGAAACAAATTAAATTTACCCCCGGTACCAATAAAGCAGAAATAACCGATATTCCAGCATCGGAAAAAGATAAAGCAGAAGAACTTCATATAAAATTGATTGAAGCGGCTGCCGAAAGTGATGAAAAACTAATGGAAAAATTCTTTGAAGAAGGTAAATTATCGGAAGAAGAATTATTGAAAGGATTAAAAAATAGTATAATTAAAAGAGATGTTTATCCGATACTTTGTATGTCGGCAAAACAAGATACAGGTGTTGCTTATTTCTTGAAATTTATTTGCGATTTTATTCCTGCTCCCGATGAAATGCCTCCCGCCAAAACAACCGACGGAAAAGAAATTAAATGCAATGCCAAAGATATGCCATCTGTTTTTATTTTTAAAACAGCTATTGAACAACATATCGGACAGGTTTCTTTCTTTAAACTATATGCAGGGGAAATATCCGAAGGAATGGATATGGTTAATGCCAATAACGGTTCTAAAGAAAGATTCTCGCAATTGTTTGCTACATTAGGAAAAACAAGAAATAAAGTTGAAAAAGTGGTTGCCGGCGATTTGGCTGCTGCCATTAAATTAAAAGAGGTGCATACCAATAATACCATTAATACGCCTAAAAATAGCGGAATAATAATAGAACCCATTAAATTCCCAGAACCTAAATTTAGAACGGCTGTTAGAGCGAAAAATCAAAGCGATGATGAAAAAATAGGTGGTATTTTACGTGTTATTCACGAAGAAGACCCAACTATTGTTTTTGAACAATCACAGGAATTAAAGCAGCTGATTTTAATGGGACAAGGGGAATTACAACTTGCTGTTTTAAAATGGAGAATAGAAAATTTAGATAAAATTGAAATAGAATATTACCCAACTAAAATCCCATATCGCGAAACTATTACTAAATCGGCGAAATCCATGTACCGGCATAAAAAACAATCGGGTGGTTCGGGTCAGTTCGGCGAAGTACATATGTTAATAGAGCCTTGGTATGAAGGAAAAGAAGATCAAAAAGAATTCCCTATTAGAGGAAGAGAAGAAATAAAATTAAATTGGGGAGGAAAATTATATTTCCATAATTGTATTGTAGGAGGCTCTATTGATGCTCGTTTTATGCCTGCTATCTTAAAAGGAATTATGGAAAAAATGGAAGAAGGCCCTTTAACCGGTTCTTATGCCCGCGATATTATTGTTAATATTTTCGATGGTAAAATGCACCCGGTTGATTCAAACGAAATTTCTTTTAAACTAGCGGGTCGTAATGCTTTTAGAGAAGCATTTAAAAATGCTGGACCTAAGATTTTAGAACCTATTTACGAAGTCGACGTTATTATGCCTGCAGAACGTATGGGGGATGTAATGACCGATTTACAAGGAAGAAGAGCTATTGTATTAGGAATGGACAGCGAAGGAAACTACCAAAAAATAAAAGCACGCGTTCCTTTAGCCGAAATGAATCGCTATTCTACTGCATTAAGTTCTGTTACCAGCGGTCGTGCTACCTATGGAATGAAGTATGCCGATTATCAGCCAGTGCCTGGAGATTTGCAGGATCAACTATTAAAAGCATACGAAGCAGAATCGAAAGACGAAGAATAATATCTTTTATAATTATTACTAAGCTCCTCCCATTTATAAGAGGAGCTTTTTTATTTTTAAAATTCGAACATTCTATATTACTACTAGCGTTAATAATGAATTTTCACTAAGACTTCTTGATTTATTTACGTGTTTTTTTTCGAGGATATAAGCACTCAAAGGTCGTCCAATTAACGCGATAATATTTGCTAAAATATCTTGCTCCATGTCTATTTGCACGCATTTCATGTAATTTAAAATCATGTGTAGTAACACCAATTGGTTCTTCCTTTAATTGGATGGCAGTCCCTGCACTAATTAAACTAGGCAGTCCAATAATAAATAAATAGCTTATGCCAAAAATTTGACTATCAAAAATATGACCGTATTCATGCATAAATAATGGATCAGAGATTACTCTGGAATCAAAATCCCCTTTCATTTTATCCCAAATTGAAATATGAATAAAGCTCCCTAATGATATGCCATTACTCCTTTTTTGACTTATTGTTGTAGCAAAAGTAACTCCTCCCAAATAATCTACCCTATTAACCGCACCGTAAGTATTTCTTAACTGATCCCAGGTATGGCCTAGTGCGGTTTGTATAAATTCCCATGTATGTCTACTTATGCCTTGCCATACCCCTCCAAAGAAAGAACGATTTTCGTCAAGATAGAAATTTCCCAAGAATATTTTTCCTGCATTTTGTAGCACATTCCAATTACCTTTATAAATTCTATGTATTAAGCCCCCAATGATACTTACAATAAATCCGCTAATTTGAATAATACCATAAAAAACTATTCCCATTTTTAAAGCATTATTAATATATGGTATTTCTAGTGCAAACAAAAATACTGTTAAAATAACTCCTGCTGCTATTACTCCTTGTCCAAAATAGATAAGTCTTTTATTCGTTTTTTTTACATTCCCCTTTATCGCATGAGATATTAAGTTGCCGCTACCAAATAGGCTTGTAACAAAAAAAAATAGTATTACTAATAAGACTTCACCTTGGTTCATATAGTTTAATTGTTATACCAATTGTAAATTTAAAATAATCCAACGGATATTTTAAATTTTACAATGGTAATGCCGATGACATATATGTTATGGTTCAATTTATTGGACTATTACATATATGCAATCGGTATTACGCATACAATATGAATGCCTTTATCAAATATTTTTTTTTTGAAAAAAGAAATTATTATTCTCGAATTCGTAATTAAATTTATTTATCCTGCTCCATTATTTTTTCATATTCTTCATCAATCATTAAATTAGAAGAAAAAGATGCAGCAACAGCCATTTTATCGCAGACTTCATTTAATGGATTATTGGCATGTCCTTTAATCCAAATAAATTTTATGTTGTGTTTAGTGTAAATTTTTAAAAAACGTTTCCATAAATCAATATTTTTCTTTTTCTTAAAATTGGTTTTCTCCCAATCGAATAACCATCCTTTTTCTACAGCTTCTACTACATATTTAGAGTCGGAATAAATAGTTACTTCGCTATTCATTATTTTTAACGTTTCCAACGCAACAATAACACTCAACAATTCCATGCGGTTGTTTGTGGTATGTCGGAACCCTTGCGACAATTCTTTCCGATGTTTTCCCGAAATCATAACCACCCCATATCCTCCGGGACCCGGGTTTCCGCGAGCACTTCCATCGGTATAAATCGTTATTGGTAGAGGCATTTTTATTAATTCTTTTTTAGAATTTATTATTAATACATGAAATTAATCCAGTCCGATAAATCATTATTGCTTAGTTTATGGTTAGCCCCTGTTACTTTATTGTGTATCATTGTATCAAGAATTTGTTGTTGATTCTCTTTATCAATATTACATTCACTTAGTTTAATAGGGCAATCTAAACGGCGGAAAAGTTCTTCCAGTTTATCAATGGTTTTATAGGGAGAATCCACATCAAAAAGACTTTTCCCTAATTGAGTAATTCTTTCAGGAATACGGTCTTTCATCAGTTTCATCCATGCAGGATAGGCAATGGTAAGAGAAGCACCATGGGGGATATCAAAAAGAAGCGATAAAACATGACCTCCATCATGTACACCCCAGTCGCCACTTTTTCTTCCAGGCATTGTAATGCCGTTTAATGCGAGCGTAGAAGAGTAAAGAATTTTTTCTCTTAATTCGTAATTCTTTAAATTATGTAAAAGGGGTATCCCGTTTTCAATCGTTTCTTTCATAATAGCAATCGTAATCTTGTCGGAGAGGGTCGCATCTCCTTTACCAAAATAAGCTTCTAAACAATGAGCTAAAATATCGGCAATACCGTAAGCGGTATAATTTTTAGGGACCGTTAAAGTAAATTGAGGATCTAAAAATGAATGTTTTGGGAAGCATAGTTTATGACCCCAGCCAATTTTTTGTTTGCTTTTATGGTTTTGCAATACCGCATAGGGGTTCATCTCTGTTCCAGTGGCGGCAAGGGTTAAAACGGCTATTAAGGGAATTGCTTTTTCCGGTTTTTTCAGTCCGCTGTAAAAATCCCAAGCACTATGAGAAACAGGAATAGTTACAGAAATTATTTTAGCAGAATCTATAACACTGCCACCACCAACGGCAAGCACCACATCGGCATTGCTGTTTCTCCCTAAACGGGAAGCGGCATCTACATCTTCAATAACTGGATTTGATTTTATTCCGCCATATTCAAAAACTTCGGCATGGATTAATTTTAACTGTGCTTTAATTTTTGCATAGACTCCGTTTTCTTTAATAGCATTTTTGCCATATACCAGCAACACTCTTTTTCCGTATAGTTCAACCGTTTTTGCTAAATCGTCGGTAATATCTTTGCCAAAGTGGAGTTTGACGGGGTTATATAATATAAAATTTTCCATATATTAAGGGTGTTAAATTCTCTAAGAATATGCTGTAAAATTATAACTTTACATCATATAATACATCATTTAAAAAATAAATTCTTTCTTTACTTCTCTTTTTTAAAATAATCGAAAATTATTTTTCCTTTCGATTTTCCTGCCACTTTCTGCAATTCTTCGAGCGTTGAAACTTTAATGTTGTTCACCGATTTAAATTTTCGAAGCAATGTAAGTATCGTTTTTTCTCCAATATTTTCAATATTCTCAAGTTGCGATGAGATAAGTGCTTTCTCTCTTTTATTGCGGTGGTGTGTAATGCCAAATCGGTGAGCTTCATCGCGCAATTGTTGAATTAATTTTAATGTTTCCGATTTTTTATCTAGATACAACGGAAGTGTATCGCCCGGATAATATATTTCTTCCAACTTCTTAGCTATCCCTATAATCCCTATCTTTCCGCGTAGCCCTAGTTTTTCCAGACTTTTTAATGCCGAGCTCAGTTGTCCTTTGCCTCCGTCTACAATTATTAATTGTGGTAATGCTTGATTTTCTTCCAGCATTCTTTTGTACCTTCTAAAAACGACTTCTTCCATAGAAGCAAAATCATTCGGGCCTTCAACCGTTTTAATATTAAAATGACGATAATCTTTTTTTGCCGGACGCCCATTTTTAAAAACAACCATAGCAGCTACCGGGAACGAGCCTTGTATATTAGAGTTATCGAAACATTCAATATGATTAGGAAGTTCCTTTAAACGCAGATCCTTCATGGCTTGAGCCAGAATCCGTTTCGAATGACGTTCCGGGTTAATCAGCTCTTTTCGTTTTTGTTTATCTATCATATAGTAACGTGCATTCCGAATAGATAAATCGAGTAATTGTTTTTTATCGCCTTTTTGCGGAATAGTGTATACGACTCCGGGAATAGGCGTTTCCGGAGAAAAGGGAACAATAACTTCTTTTGAATCGGAACCGTAACGTTCTCGAAATTCAATCATTGTTAATGAAAGCAATTCTTCGTCGGGCTCTTCTAATTTCTTTTTAATTTCTACCGAATGTGTTTGAATAATAGCGCCATCAATCACTTTTAAAAAATTGACATATCCATGGGTTTCGTTGCTTACTACCGAGAAAACATCTACATTGGAGATAGCAGGATTAACCATAGTAGATTTGCTCTGGTATTTTTCCATCAGTTCAATTTTTTCTTTCACCACTTGTGCTTTCTCGTATTGCAGTTCTTCCGAATATTTTTTCATCAACACGTTAAGCTGTTTCATAACGGTATTAATATTCCCTTTTAATATATCATGAATATGTGAAATGTTTAAATTGTAATCTTCTTCGCTTTGTTTGGCTTCGCATGGACCATTACAGTTATGAATATGATATTCCAGGCATACTCTAAATTTGCCGGCATTTATATTTTCGGGTGTTAGCAGAAAGTTACAGTTACGTAAAGGAAACAACTGATGAATTAAGTCGAGCAGCATATTCAACATTTTAACAGAAGCATAAGGCCCAAAATAAGAAGATCCATCTTTTATCATGTTTCTGGTTTGAAAGATTCTTGGAAATCGTTCTTTTTTAATACATATCCATGGATAGGTTTTATCATCTTTCAGTAAAACATTGTATCGGGGTTGTAGTTCTTTAATCAGGTTATTTTCCAGCAATAGCGCATCAAATTCGGTATCAACAACCGTATAGTGTATATCGGAAATCTTTTTTACCAATACGTTTATTTTCCCTGATTCCTTTTTTTCTTTATGGAAATATGAAGAAACTCTTTTTTTTAAGTTCTTTGCTTTTCCTACATAAATAATGGTTCCGGTATCATCATAAAATTTATAGATACCCGGTTTATCCGAAAGGTTGCTTAAAATGAGTTGTATGTTTTTATTTATTTCTAACATTTTATTAATTCAGAATTCCTATTTATCTTTTTTGAAACAAGCTATGAAGTCAGGCATAGTTCGTGTTTTATTCCTACACTCAAATTTGCACTTACGCTGATTTCCCGCTTTGGTTCTATTTTTTTTCTCTGTGTTAAAATAGTTTCACAAAGGTTCACATAGTTAAAAGGGAACTCACAGAGCAATCATTTAATCATTCATTCATTCTATCCTTCAGTCATTCAATCATTCAATCCTTCTATCCTTCAATCCTTCTATCAATCACTTCACTTTTTTTACTTTAAATCCCATCTCC
>DAOLWT010000057.1:0-10259 GCA_035421345.1 Bacteroidales bacterium | reverse complement strand
ACCTCCGTGAATTCTCGGTGAAACTCTGTGTAATAATAATATAAAATAATACTACGAACAAACAAATAATAAAATGATTAAGAATTATTGAATGAGTTTCTAAAAACTACTAACTAAAAACTACCAGCTAACATGAGTTATATCTAGCTATGTTATATCAATTGTAAATTTAAAATAGTCCAACGGATATTTTAAATTATACAATGGTAATGCCGACGACATATATGTTATTTACAATTTATTGGACTATTACATATATGCAAACGGTATTATTTTGATCAATTCGATTTTTCAACGTAAAAAAAAATGATTAAAAACTTCTTTTAAAATATTAAAATTCATTTACATATAAATCTCAATTACTAAAAAATGCAAGAAATATGCCATGAACGGCGAACTCATAACTAAAAATATTTTTTTAAAAAAGTTAAAAAAAAATGAAAAATGAGGGATTTACCCTATTGTTTTGTTTTATTTTTTCAAATTACTTTGCCGCAAAATAAATAAAACAATTTTCAAATTATTAATTAAACAAAACCAATTATGAAAGCAAAAAAAATTTTATTAGTAGCAGGTCTTGCTACAATGGGTGTAAATGCATTTTCGCAAAAATTACCAGTAGGTAAAAGCATTAACATTAGTGATTCAAAGAGTATTAAAACAGAACAAGTCGGCAATAGTGCCCTAACCGGTGTAAATGACAGTACGTTCGTTAATGGAATTTATATCTATAACGAAATGAGTACGAGTAAGTCGGGTGGAAGGTTTTTCTTGAATTCATTTAATCAAGGCGGGAAAAATACCTTTATGATACAAGACTACAACAGCAATAATGAATATCAGAAAAATATTGCCAGTTTCCAGAGTGAAACCGGTTATGTTGGGATAGGAACAAACAACCCCACCACAAATTTAGAAGTAAATGGCAAATTAAAATTTACCGATAATGGAGAGATAAACAGTAACGATAGCTTACACAGAATACTTTTTCGTGGTAGCGAAAAAAAGATGGAATTAAGAGAATCAGGTGATATTATTTTCTCTGCAGGCTCCGATTTAGGACAAGAGACAGGATCTATGATTATTAAATCCAATGGTAATGTAGGCGTAGGTACCTTTAACCCAACCGAAAAACTAGAAGTAAATGGAAATATAATTGTTAATGGTAATGGCGCGGATGGAGCTTCTATTATTTCAGCAAGAAAAGCAGCTGGCGGTGGACTTCATATTTGTAGTAATTCTTCAAGTAGTGATGGCCCTTCAATTTTTTTGTATAATAGAAAAGATTTATCTGGTGATTTATCTTTAATGAGTTATGGTTCCAAAGGTGCTATTACATTTTCTAATTATAATAATAGTGCTACTTTAATGCCATTATTGTCTTTAACTATAGATGAAGTTAATATAGGATTATCTGATATGATTTTTAACTCTACTCCTAAATTTCATGTATATGGTAAAAGTCAGCTCGACGGCAATGTTGCAATTGGGAAAATAGCACCACGAGATGACTATAAATTAACAGTTGATGGAAGTATATTATGTGAAAAAATAAAAGTTGTAACACATGCAGGTGCCGATTTTGTTTTTGAAGACGGATATAACTTGAAAGCGATAAATGAATTAGAAACTTATGTAAATAGTCATAAACACCTACCCGACGTGCCTTCTGCAAACGAAATGATTAACGATGGATTAGAATTAACGGAAATGAATATCCTTTTGTTAAGAAAAGTAGAAGAACTTACCTTGTATATTATTGAACAAAATAAACGCATCGAAAAATTAGAAAATAATTAACACGTTTTTTTGTAAATAATATTCGGATAGAAATCCGGATTTTCTTACTGACTTTGAAATTATTCTTTCAATGCAGTAAAAACAAAAAAAGTAATATAAACCTTAAAATTAAAAAAATGAAATTACGACTTATAATATTATTCCTATTGCTCTATGCTCATGCGGCTCATACGCAAACGAGCCTTTTCCTCGAAAACGATTCCTCGAAAAGCGGAGCATTAATAAATATGTTCGATCAGTTATCTCCCGATAATATTAAAACTAAAATACTAATCGATAAAGTTATTCCCTTTGTTAACTTTTCCAAATACGATGGAACAGACAGTATCGGAATAATTAGTTTTAAAGATTGGAGAGAAATATATTCAGAAACAAATAATGCAACAATTTCTGATACCTTATTCCAAAATTTAGCGGCAACATTTAAAGAGGCTTATAGAACAAAAAATGATGAAAATGTAATACCATTTGGTGTTATTAATGTAAAATACAATAAGCTTAAAGATTCTGCTTTGTTAAAAGATTTGATTTATTATCAAGATGGGAAATTGTTTAACAAACCAACTAAATCAGAATCACCTTACAATGAAAAAAGAGTATTTGCTGCGATTCCATTAATCGACGAGCTAAACTTAACGGATAACCGTTTTATATTCTCCGATAAGACTTATTTCTCTAACGATACCGCTCAAATAGACCATTTGGAAATTGATTTCGACAACGGACAAGGATTTAATACCTATGCAATGAACGAAATGATTAATGTAGATTATACCATTTCCGGTGATAAACTGATTCAAGTTAAAGTAGTATTTAAAAATAGATCCGTATTAACATCGGTATGTATCGGCCAAATAGAACATGTTAATGTTCCTTATCCTAGTTCTGTCGTTATTTTCGATAAAGCAAATTTCCCGGAACTAAAAGCGTATGACCAATGGATCTATACAGGAAACGAAAACGATAAAAACGGGGCATACGGAAAAGCAACTGTTTCTATATGGTATGCTCCCGGAAATAAAGTTTTAACAAAACCTTTTATTCTACTCGATGGCTTTGATCCTGGAGCAAGTCAATATGACCAAGCCCGTCATTGGAAGGAATTATTCACAGATTTAAATCAAGTGAATACAGCCGATATTTTAAAATCAGATTGCTATAATTATGATATTATAACTGTCGATTGGGATGGAGGAGCAGATTGGATACAAAAAAATGCGTATGTACTGGTAGAAATATTAAAATGGGTGAATGCCAATAAAGTCGGATTTAACCCCAATATAGTGGTAGGACCTAGTATGGGTGGAATTATCGCCAAATATGCACTTTCCTATATGGAAAAAAATAATATCAATCATGATGTAAGTGTTTTTGTTCCTTGGGATTCTCCTCATCGAGGCGCTAATATTCCTATTGGATTGCAGTGTTGGGCTTCATTTTTCTCGAGTAATAGCGAGGAAATGAAAAGTTTTACGAATGTGTTAAACAGTCCTGCAGCTAAACAGCTTTTGAATTATCATTATACTATGATAAATTCATCTCTTGTAGATGCTGAAAAATTGACGCATCCGCTCAGAAATCAGTTATTGGCAGAATTAAAAACCTTGGGTAATTATCCCGAAAAACCGATTATTATAGGCATTGCCAATGGCTCAAATACAGGCCATCCCCAAAATAATAAAAAAGGAGATTATTTAAATCCCCAAGATATGATTTTAGAGATGAATACGTATATGAGTATTATTGGAGATGCAAATTGGCTTCGCGTTGCAAATGCAAAGGTATATGCATTGTCGAACAATCAGAATGGCTTAGTTTTTGAAGGTTCAACAACTGTATCTAAAAAAAATATTCAAATTTATAATTCAAAAGCTTACGATGGTGCCCCCGGAGGATTCTTCCCGCATCTTGACGAAATTAAGACGAATTCAATTTCTGGTGATAAAAAAACATATATAAGTTTGAAACATCCTTATGTGTGCTTTATTCCTACTATTAGCGCACTCGATTTAGATTATCCGACCTATGTAAAAACAGGTGCTTATGGAAATAATGACTTATTTTATAGTCCGATAAATCAATCTCAAACGCCTTTTGATTATATAATGAGTCCTCCTGTGCAGCCAAGTTCATTATTTGAATCGGGTTATCAACCTACTTTCCCCTATTCGTATAATGAGAATCATAGCTCTACTACGGTTGAAAATAGAGATATGTTGCTATCTATTGTGGGGAATAATTTCCCAAAGGATTTAAAAATTCAAAATAAAACAATTTTCGACCCGATTAAAGATAAAAAAATAACACTGCAAGCGGTTAATTCTATCACAGCTGGTGCGAATGTCGAATTAAGTCAAACTTCGGGAAATGTTAATATTATACAGGGAAATCAAATTGTTTTTCAAACAGAAAACGAAATTAACATAGAACCCGGATTCGAAGCAGCAAACGATTTTGAAACCATTATTATGAAAACAGACCCCAAAGAATGCGATCCGGTTTGTCATTTTTCTCCTAATATTATTGATGTAACCAGATATCCTAAAGGCGACGTATATGCCGGATCGATAATAACCATGACTACACGATTAGAACATCCAGGGTATTGTTACTACAATAATGAAACATATAAATGGTGGTTGAAAACACCAACAAGCAAAACATTTGAATTGTTAGGCGAAAATTCATATGAGATATTTTACAGTTTAAGTGTTAGAGATACTGGAGATTATGTGTTCTTGGTGCAGGCAGTCAATGAATTTGGCGGAGGAGAGGTAATAGATCACATTGTGCATGCCTATAAAGAAGCAGGGGTAGAAAGAGCATTAAATGATGAAACACCTACTGTTATTGCCGAAACAAATGAGTTGGCAACCTTTATACAGCTTTATCCGAACCCAAGTAATGGAAATATTAATGTGTATGCAGAGATACAGAATGATGCCACCTCTGAAATAAAAATATTCGATATGGTTGGGAATAAAGTAAAACAAATAGAATTTAAAAAAGGAATAAATAAAATAGCAATAAACAATTTAAATCCGGGTGTTTATTTCTATCAGTTTATAAATAATGGTCAAATTCAAAAATCGGATAAGATTGTAATAATAGAATAAAAAATATTTTCTTGTTTTGTGTCAGTTGATTTGAGGCTCTCGTTCCATGAACGAGAGCTTTTTTTATAATCAAAAAAAACAGAACCGTAGTTTTGAAGAAATTTCCTGACAACCTTTGTAAATTTTTGTATCAATGGAAAAAGTTAAAATACAAAAAATTTATTCTATTAAATTTATCTACGAGCGGTCCCACTTCGAGACGTCCTCCTTCGTCGGTCTCCTCTGTGTGACACATATCGAAATACACTTATTACAAAGTAATCAGTGTTCTTTAACATGACCCACTTTCAAAAATAATTCTTATAAATATTTAATTTAATCGCCTATAAAATATTTTTATCGGACAACAATGATTTATTTATTTTTATTTTAAATAAGGGTGTAATACCGAATGCATATATGTAATAGTCCAATAAATTGTACTATAACATATATGTCATCGGCATTACCATTGTAAAATTTAAAATATCCGTTGGACTATTTTAAATTTACAATTGGTATAAGGGAAAATAGGTGTATTATATTTAAAACAAATAAATATATATATTTGCTTGATTTAATCCTTTTAAAAAAGTATATTTGTATTTATTGTTAATTTAAAAATAAAAAAATATGATAAAAAAAATACTCTCTTTATTTTTATTAATTGTTTTGGGATTATCCCTAACAAAAGCACAATCAGTATGCACTCCCGATGCGGCATGTAACTTACTTGTTTGTCCGGATACCATAACGAACCTACCTTATGCGGATGCAGGTGTTTTATATGAAACTTATATGACAGTTAATATACCAACAGATACTGTAATCTCAAATTATCCTATTCACATAGATTCTTTGATGTTTAATTCTATTTCGGGTTTGCCAACTAATTTTATTGGAACCCCAAATCAATTAAAATGGAATGGAGGAGGAAATGGCTGTATAAAAATTAGCGGGACTCCTGCCGATTCTATGAAAGGGAAAACTTATCCTTTAACAATAACAACTACTATTTATGGAAAATATAGCGGTGCAGTTCCATTAACTTTCCCAGTACCCTTTAATGGCTACAAAATAGTGGTGAATGGGCCTAACAATGTTATAGATATTGTTTCTAAGAAATTTACTTTAAATCAAAATATGCCGAATCCTTTTTCTAAATCAACAAAAATAAAATTTACATCTCCTTCGGATGAATTATATCATTTTTCTATATACAATGTAATAGGCGAATTAATTTATAGTAAAAATATAAATGCAGAAATTGGAGAAAATACCATTGAGATTTCTGCAGCAGAATTATATTCGGGGATTTATATTTACAAATTAAGTAATGGAAAAGAAACCATTACTAAAAGAATGATTGTTGAAGGAAAATAATGTCGTTTAAACTTACGGTTTTAGGATGTAGTTCCGCTACTCCCACTTTATTTCGTCATTCAAGCGCTCAGATACTTAACGTAAATGAGCGTTTGTTTTTAATAGATTGCGGCGAAGGTGCGCAAATGCAAATGCGCCGATTTAAAATCAAATTCCAACGGATTGATCACATTTTTATTAGTCATCTTCATGGGGATCATTACCTCGGTTTAGTAGGCTTCTTGTTTACGTTACATCTGTTGGGACGAAAAAAAGAGCTTCATATATATGCAGATGAACGCTTAAAAGATATTTTGGATTTGCAATTTAACGCTTCCGAAACGACTTTGCTTTATCCCTTAATTTATCATGAGATATCGGATAATGAACCGGCTATAATATACGAAGATGATCAAATATCGGTGCAAACAATTCCATTGTTACATCGGATTCCTACATACGGGTTTTTGTTTAAAGAAATACCCCGGAAACGTAAAATAAAAAATGATATTCTTGAAAAGCTTTCTATCCCTATTCAGGAATATGAAAAAATTAAAAGTGGTAGCGATTTTTTGGATGTTTCAACAGGAAAAATATATAAAAATGAAGAGTTAACAATTAACCCTCCTGAACCTTTATCTTTTGCCTATTGCTCCGATACAGGATACTCGGAATCTTATCTTCCGCTTATTAATAAAGTAGATCTGCTTTATCATGAAGCCACTTTTATGCACGATAAAATTTCGCATGCCCGCGAAAAATATCACTGTACTAGTATCGATGCAGCAAATATCGCTTTAAAAGCCTCGGCGGCTAAGTTATTAATTGGTCATTTTTCGGCTCGTTACGATGATTTAACGCCTTTATTAGAGGAAGCACAATCTGTTTTTAAAAATACCCTGCTTGCCGAAGAAGGGCTTACCTACGAAATATAATTATTTTAAAGATAAATATTTTTAAATATCAAATAATCAGATAGATATAAAAATATTTATTTTTTTTCAAAAAAAGAGGCAACCTTTTTATTTTTTTGGAGTCTATGTAATAGATTTAATTCGATAAATGTTTTTTTAGTTTTTTAAATTATCGTTCTTTGCTTTACGCTTATTCTTAACATAAAGACTGTCATGAATTACGTATGTCAATTTCCTTCCGCTGCCTGCAATAAAGACATTAAATTTCGTAATCTCCTGACAGTCTTTTTATTATAAGCTTTATGAAGAGGTAAATTTGAAAATGTTTTAAAATAAAAACAATAAATGTATTAACTTTGTAGTTATCTCAACATTCTAAGATTTTAAGAAGTGGAATGAAAAAAGTAGGTTTATATTATCTTATCCCATTATTTTGTGTTTTATTTTTGCAAACGCTAAGTGCTTCTCCTTTTGTAAAAGAATGCAAGAGTAGAGAAAGCCCTATTATCGGGAATAAAGAAAGAAGATTATTTCAAGCTCCTGAAATAATATCTTTATCTGTAGTAGAAAAAAGCGGAAATGTTTTTATAAATTGGATTCCAGTAAAAGACACTTTAAATAGTTTTGAATGTTATGAGATTTTTTCTTCCACGCAATTTTCTGGACCTTATAGTTTAGTAGATAGTAATGCTATTATTTATTTTTTTTCTCATACTGTTAAAAGTTCAAATGCGCAAAATCAAAGGTTATTCTTTTATTTAAGAGCCCGATATAATTTAAATGGAATTCATTATTCTGCAAATTCCGATACTTTGGGAACCTTATTATTAAACGCAGTTGATCAGGGAAATGGAACGGTGTTGTTAAGTTGGAATGATGTTTATGACCCCCATTTGAACCCATCGGAAGGATATTATCATATATGGAGAGGTGTTAATTATCCTCCATTAGAAATTGATTTAATTGATTCCACTAGTTCTAATACATATGTAGATACAATTAATCTATGTGAAGCAAATATGGGATATTGGGTGAATTATACAACTGGGTATGGTTCAAATCAGAGAGGTGTATATATAAAAGCTGTAACTGCTCCGGCAGCACCAGTAATCGATTCGGTGAGTGTTGATGCCGCAAGTAAATATTCCGTTATTGGCTGGGAAGTCTCCGGTTCATTCGATACAGAAGGGTATATTGTGTATGAACAAATAAATAATGTTTGGCTTCCTATAGATACTATTTATGGCGCCGATAAAACGTTTTATGAAAATAAGCTGTCTTCCTGGTCAAATCCGAATATAGCTTCTTTGTCGTATTGCGTGGCTGCATTCGATAGTTGTTTAAACACGAGTCCTTTAAGTGAATATCACCAGTCCATTTATCTTACTTCGCAATACAATGTATGTGCAAATATGCTTCGTTTACATTGGAATCAGTATATCCACATGAACCAAAAGGTGAAAGAATATCGTATTTATGGAAGTGAAAATAAAGCAGCATATACCTTATGGGGTGTTGTTTCACCGGATAGTTTATCTTTTACCTATACAAATATTAATCCCAATTCTTTCTACACCTATTATGTTCAAGCAGTAAGCAATAATAGCGTTTTTACTTCTTCTTCCAATAAAGATACCTTATCGGATTATTCCTTGCCGCAGCCTCAATTTGTATATTTAACGCATGCAAGTGTTAAAAATAATAGTTATGTTGAAATTAAAGCGATTGTAGATACATCGGCGTATGTTTCGAAATGCAATATATTTCGTGCCGATAACATTTCAGGACCTTTTGTAAAAATTGGAAATACCATGCCTGCTTTATCATCAAATAGTTTTGTTTATAATGATTTAACGGCAAACGTGAATGAAAAGAGCTATTATTATAAGCTGAGCTTAACCGATAGTTGCGGATATGAATCAGTAACTAGTAATATAGCTAGAACAATATGGTTAAATGTTATCGCAAAATCGAATTTAACCAATGAATTAAATTGGAATGAGTACGCAGAATGGCTGGGAACGGTTGATGGATATGATGTTTACAGAAAAATAGATGAAGAATGGGATTCAAATCCGATTGTTACTTTACCTGCGGGGAGTGTTTCCTATATCGATGACGTTTCTAATTTTAACCTGTTGGGAGGTAAATTTACCTATTATGTAAAAGCCTTCGAAGGAAATCTAAACCCATACTTAATAGCCGATACAGCTAGATCGAATGAAGTTGTTGCAATACAAATTCCTCGTTTTTATATTCCGAATGCTTTTTGTCCCAAAGGGATTAATAAGATTTTTATACCTATTAATGTTTACATGGATTCGGAGAATTATCTCTTTACTATATACAACCGATGGGGTATCATGGTTTTCCAAACAAACAATAAAAATGAAGGCTGGGATGGCTCTTATCAAAATAATCCAGCGCCGATAGGGGCTTATGTATATACTATCCAATATAAAAACAAACAAGGGGAAATAATAGAGAAAAACGGAACAGTTACATTAATAAGATAGTCAATAGCAATCGGTATAATTTCTCATTTTTTTATAGATACTTAACTTTCCTGTTTCCCAATTCAGTAAAAACTGTATTTTCCTGACTTCGACAATGCGTCACCCAAAAATATTTTCCAAAAAATTTCCTCAAAAAACATTTCGAATGATTCATGTTTTTTTGTAAGAAGTATTGTTTTTATCATGGTATTGCCACTTGATGGTGCTCGTTACAGTGTTTCGTGCATGTTTAACGCATTGTAACGCGCCTGCCTTGGCAGGTATAAAATACACAACCAGCCTGCCGCCTGGCAGGTTTCCAATGTTCAAAGTAATACAGCTGAAAATTCCAAATATTCGATAAATGCTCGTAAGAATTCAAAATTAGCATTATGAATTAAAAATATTTTTTTAAATCGAAGAAAAGAATGGCCTTCAGGAAATTTTGATACAAAACAAGGTTCTGATTTGTGCAGATAGCTTGTGCTAAGAAAACGCAATATAAGAATTCAATTTTTCTGAAATGAAGAGTTTCGGTTTCGGGGAAAAAACAGAACCGTAGTTTTGAAGAAATTTTCTGACAGCCTTGATTC
>DAOLWT010000056.1:0-10455 GCA_035421345.1 Bacteroidales bacterium | reverse complement strand
CTATAACCCATATCGCGAATTTTATTTTTTAATAAAACAGCATCATTGTGTTTGGTGAAAATACCCGAAGAATAATGAATTAAACCAGTTGTTAATTTTTGACTTTCAATTTCTGAAAGACCTTTAAATTCGTTTAAATCCGTATTATTTTTTAATGCAGCAATTTGAACTTTAAAATACAGGTCCGGTAATAGCGTTGATTTTGTCGAGTTTTTATCAATATCCTTAAATACAGTAAAAATGGAAGTATTATTGAGTAATAAAGAATCTTTTATTTTTTTATTTGATTGGAAATCGAGTGCTAAGAATTGGTCTAACTTTTGAGTTATGGTACTTTCAGGAAGTTTTATCAGGTTCTTTGCTGTTTCATCCGATAACATGGCAAACAATTCAATAAAAGGGATTGGTAAAGAAAGTAATTTTTCTAAATCGATATCAGATAATGTTAAAATAGCATTAGCAATATTGGGCGTTAAGGTCGAAAATTTTTGAATAGATTCGTTAGGAAGTTTTATAATTCGGTTGCGAATATCTTCCGGATAATTCAATAAATTTTCAATTTCAGTTTCATTTAAAAAAGATAATTTACTAATCGTTGTTCCTTGCATTTCTAGTAATGAAAACGTTTCACTAATATTTCTATTTAATAATTTAGAAACAGCATCATTCGAAATGCTTAATATATTAGCAAGCGAATCGGTTGGAAGGAAATAGGTATATTGATTTTTTTGTTTAAACGAGATAGTGTCTTCTATATTAGTAGCTAAAGAATAAACTTGTGTTCTGTTCGATTCTTCCTTAATTATTTTAGGAATATTATTGATATACTTGGAAAAAAGTTCATCGTTTTCATTATCATTTTTTGATTCAAATTTTATAGGTTCATTTAAATTTTTATTGTTTATTTCTGTTTGCAAAGAATCGTTCGAAAGGTTATATTCTTTAGATAAAATAGAGTCAGAAAGAATGGCTTTTTCAATATCAAAAAATGCATTTTGAACAACAACTTCTTCTGCTATGGGAGTTCCTTTATATTTAACAGGAATAAATTTTATTTCCTGATAAAGCTGGTAAAAACGTTTTTGATCGGGAATAAAAATTTCATCTTTGTAAGGGTCGTATCCTTCGGCTGTTACAATAAAATCGTATTTTTTATTAGGTGGAAGAATCAAAAGATATTTACCATTTTCAGGATTATTAGTAAAATTATATTCTTTTCCTTCTATTTTTTCTATAATTTTAATTTGAGCTGATATAGGTTTTAACGAGTCACCTCCCAAAACGATTCCTTTTATTTCGGTAACAGGAATGCTTACACCGGGAAATAATAAAAGATATATGTCCATATCACCATATCCATTATTGCGAATAGAAGCAAAATAAGCATGATCGCCTTTTGCTGCTTCTACATAAAAAATGTCATCATCCGACGTATTAATAGGATATCCGATATTAGTAGGTTTTGACCAATTATTATTTTTTAATTCACTTTCAAAAATATCATATCCTCCCATGGTATTGTGTCCTTTAGACGAAAAGTACAACGTTTTTCCATCAGGGTGTATAAAGGGAGAATCTTCATCATAAGGGGTGTTAATGATATCTCCGAGATTAATAGCAGCACCCCAGTCTCCATTGGCTTGTTTTTCCGATTTATAAATATCTAAACCGCCAAATCCGCCTTTTCGGTCGCTGGTAAAATAAATAGTCGTTTCATCGGCAGAAATGCTTATACTCGGTTGCCAGTTCTTTTTATAATTAATATTTGTATTTAATTTAGTAAGTCTGCCCCATTTATCGCCTTTTATAGTAGATACATAAATCTCGCCTCTTTTATAAATAAAAAGCTTTTGACCAGAAGGAGATAATCCGATTGCGGCATCGTGAAATTTAGTATTAATAGGAGGGTCTAATCTTTTAGCTAAGCTAAATACGGGTTTTGTATCATTATTAGGTATAATAGAAGTAGAATCAATGCTAACGGCTTCAGACCATTGCCAATTCGTATTTTGCGATAAGTAAATATCTTCGTAATATAAGCCGTTAAAATCAATTTTATTCCCAATATTTTCTTTTCTTCTTGTGGTAAACACCATCATAGATTCATCTGCAGAAATAACCGGTGCATAATCAGGAAATATGGAGTTTACTTTATTCCCAAGATTGGAAATAATAACTTCTGTAGGTTTTGCTACAAGTATTTTTCCAGTATTACACATTTCAATCCGTCTATTAATCTCCTTTAATGTTGCTATTCCATTTTTATTTTGAGGAACATAATTTTTGTAATGTTCATACATATTAATAGCATCATCAAATCGATTTGCATAATGATAAGCTTGTCCCAAATAAAAAATAGCCTCAATGGCTTCGACCATCGTAGTAGAATCTTTAATAGCTCTTTCGAGATAAGGAACGGATTTTATTTTTTCTGCTGGAGAATTTAAATAACATAATCCGGTTAAATAATTAAAAAAGGAATGTGCCGGATATTTATCGTGTAATCGAAGTAAGAGCGGTAATGCTTTTTGGTAGTTCTTCGTTTCAAAATATTTATATGCTTTTTTGGATGTTCTTATATCTTTCCAGCCAGTTTGGGAATACGATAAAAAAGAAACACAAAAAAAGAATAAAAAAAGTATTTTTATTTTAGTTAAACGATTCAATTTCTTTTCGTAATCGATAAATTTAAATTAAAGGTTCTAAAGAAAATCAAAAATAACAAATATAATTTATTTTTATTGATTTCATTCTTAAAAAATTCTTATTTGTAATAAAAATAAGCCAATTTAAGGGAAGGAGTTTAACCCAACATATTATACCAATTGTAGCTATTTTCAAGAAACAGCAAAATCAATATTTCTTTTCAATCATTTCTATCATTTTATGAGTGTAATCAGCTATAAATAAAGGAATATTAACTAAGCCATCATTATATTTTAAATTACGTAAAGAATACCGAATACTTAACTTTGGTGAAAATTCTTTTCGATAAAATGCAAGGCTTTTGCTTCTTATATTTTCATCAGATTTTACTTCAACCGGTATAATTTCATTTTTATTTTGAACTAAAAAATCTACTTCTGCCATATTACCGGAACTCCAATACCGGGGCATTCCCTCAAATTGTTGAACTAAACTTTCCAGTATATAGTTTTCAGTTAAGGCACCTTTAAACTCAGTAAATAATCTATTCCCCTCTACTATCGCAATAGGATCTAATCGAGATAATCTTCTTAATATGCCAATATCAAGAGTGTAAACCTTAAAACAAGATAAATCATCATATGCTGATAAAGGTAAAGATGGTTTCTTAGAAAGAAATACCCTGTATGCCAATCCTGCATTTATAAGCCATAACAATGCATCTTCGTAGTCTCTGGCCCTTGCTCCATTTTTAACTGTTTGATATAAAAATTTTTTATTTTCTTTTGCCAGTTGAGAAGGCAGCGATGTCCAAATATAATTTATTTTAGGAACATCTTTGTTCGCTACGTGCTTAGAAAAATCAAGAGTATACGCATTTAAAATATTTTGCAATACTATTTGTGTTAATGAAATATCTCCATTTTCAACAAGAGCAACAATAGCTTCAGGCATTCCTCCTGATATAAAATAGACTTTAAATTTTTCAACGAGTTGATTAAAAAAAACATCAGGAATTGGTTCTATTGAGTCAATATTTTCAAGAAACGACAGCAATTTAGCATCCGAAACAGACAAGAACTCTTTAAAACTAACGGGATGAACGTTTATAAAATCAACTTTCCCGACTGGGAATGAGGCTCCTCTGCTTATTGCTACCCCAAGAAGTGAACCAGCACAAGCAATACAATATTCAGGAGAATCTTCACAAAAATATTTCAACGTATTCAACGCTTCGTTACATTCCTGAATTTCATCAAATATCACTAATGTTTTTTCAGGTAATATTGTTTTTCCATGTACTAATGAAAGATTCTGGATTAAACGTTTAGTATCCTTTGTCGTAGAGAAGAATTGCTTTAATTCAGGCTGACTATCAAAATTAAAATAAGCCATACTTTCAAATTCTTCCATACCAAAATTCTTTAAAAGCCACGTTTTCCCTACTTGTCTTGCTCCTTGCAATACAAGAGGCTTACGAGTAGGCGAATTTTTCCATGATTTTAAAGTCTTACTTATCGTTCTTTGTATTTTCATTTATCACAAAATAAATATATAAAAAGTGAATAAAATCACATATAAGGCATTAAATATTGGCAAATATAATAATAATAATTAAAATAAGCGAGGAAGAGGCAAAAAAATTAAATATTAGCAAGAATAATTGAAAAAGCGTTAAAAAGCTTATTTGTATTTATGAAAAATAATAAAAGCCACAAAAGGTGGCTTCTATTGCAGTGAGCATCATAGGACTACGTTCGAACCAATTTTTAAATGATTTGCAGATATATTTAAGAAACAGTAAAATCATTATTTCTTTTCAATCATTTCTATCATTTTATGAGTGTAATCAGCTATAAATAAAGGAATATTAAAAAGCTATCATCATATTTTAAATTACGAAGGGAATATCTAATACTCAATGCAGGGGAAAACGCTTCTCTAACTGGTATAATTTTGATGAATATAAACACATGAATACGATTTTTACGTTATGGTTGAAAATGGAATTGAAAAAAACAATAAAAACAGGTTTAAAGAGAAATTGATGGGTTTAGAAGTCTTTTAGCTTCGTAAGATCGTTTATACCGATTGCATATATGTTATAGTCCAATAAATTGTACTATAACGTTTGTTATCGGCATAACTATTGTAAAATTTAAAATATTCGTTGGATTATTTTAAATTTACAATTGGTATTACTTGTTGATTATATTTTCAGATCTTCTACGATAGTTTTGGTTATTTTCATATAATTAGTTTATATTTGCAATTCTTATCATAATTCAATAAGGTTTGAAAATAAAAACTTATCATAATGGAACAGAAAAAATATAACTATATTGAGGAATACATTAGTAAAATAAGGGCATTAGGTGGGTTTACCTTTACCTATTCCGGTTTGAAAAGTGCTTTTGATGTTTCCGAGGCAGCTATTAACCTATCATTGCAAAGGCTAAAAGCACGTAAAGCCATAGCACAGGTAAAAAAGGGATTCTATGTAATACTTCCGCCGGAATATGCACAAAAGGGTATGATCCCGGCAAGTCTGTTTATTGATGATCTTATGAAGTCCCTGAACAAAAATTACTATGTGGCTTTATTTTCCGCTGCTGCTCTTCATGGTGCATCTCATCAGCAATCATTGGAATATTTTGTAGTTACTAAAGCCCCAGCTGTAAGGCGTATAAAAGCAGCAAACATTGTAATAAATTTCTTTGTTAAAAAGGAATGGCCGCAGCAAACCATAACAAAGAAAAAAACCGATGCTGGTTATATCTTTGTTTCATCACCGGAACTTACCGCCCTTGATCTGCTGTTTTATTCAGATAAGATCTCTCTTAGCAGGGCATTAACTGTTTTACAGGAATTGCACCAATCAATGAAACCCTCTGTTTTGTTCCGTACCGCGAAGGAATATAAACAAACTGCAGCCATCCAGCGTTTGGGTTATTTACTTGAAAAGATGCCCAGGACCGGAAAACTTTCTGAATCATTATTCCGGGCATTGTCCGGAAGAAATTGTTTTTATATACCGTTATCGCCGTCAAAAGCGAAAAAAGGAAACACAGATACTCATTGGAAAATTATTATTAATACCGAAATAGAAAGTGATTTATGATACCACAGCGATATATTAATGAATGGCGTCAATCCGTTGCATGGCTCGAAAATTACCATGTTGAACAGGATTTAGTGATTTCACGGGCATTGGTCGAAATATTTTCAGACGAATATCTGAAAGAACACCTAGCATTCAGAGGGGGTACAGCCTTGCATAAGTTATTTGCAAATCCGGCAGCACGTTATTCCGAAGACATAGACTTGGTTCAGATAAAACCGGAAGCAATTGGCGAAGCTTTAACGAGGTTGCGTAAGGTACTTTCATTTATTGAAGGTCCAATGCCGACATTAGACCGGGGCGATGTCATGACAACCCTGCGTTTTCGATTTGCTTCCGAAGACAATCCACCGCTAAACCTGAAATTAAAGGTTGAAATCAATTGCCGTGAACATCTCGCTGTTTATGGCCTGAACAAACAGGATTTTTCAATTAAGAATGAATGGTACAAAGGAGCATCACAAGTAATTACATTTCAACCAGAAGAATTGCTGGCTACAAAACTCAGGGCTTTATATCAGCGAAAAAAAGGCCGTGATTTATTCGATTTATGGTACAGTTTAACAAAGATGCAGTTGGCACCCGATAAAATTGTTTCAGCATTTCATAAGTACATGGAGATGTCTCAGCGCGTTATTCGCCGGAACGAATATCTTGCAAATATGGATGAAAAAATGAATGATGCTGATTTCAGGAAAGACATCATCGGTTTACTGCATCCGTCAATAACATATGACATGGATGAAGGGTATGCATTAGTAAAAGATTCACTATTAATGCTTCTAAACGAATGAACGGTCTTAATATGTGCACCATAGGGATTAAAAAAGCAGGTCACCGCCCTGTGCTCATACTCCGACAGGTTTTATGGGCAAACTCAGTTTAATACCGAAAGCATATATGTAATGGTCCAATAAATGAACTATAACATATATGTTATCGGCATTACCATTGTAAATTTTAAAATATCCGTTGGACTATTTTAAATTGGCAATTGGTATAAGAGCATCAAAGACGGAAGAAAAAGCAATAATAAAAGGGCTTCTTGAGCCAATCGTTGACGAAGAAACCTTCTCAATTTTACAGGATATACTTGAAAGGAAGAAAAACAAAAAATAAATTGGTGAAAATTCTTTCCGATAAAATGCAAGGCTTTTGCTTCTTGTATTTTCATTTATCACAAAATAAATATTAAAAATGTGAAAAAAATCACATATAACGTATTAAATGTTGACAAATAGAATAATTAAAATAACCGAGGAAGAGGCAAAAAAATTAACAATTAGCAAGAATAATTGAAAAAGCGTTAAAATTCTTATTTGTTTTTATAGAAATTAATAAAAGCCACAAAAGGTGGCTTTTATTGCAGTGACCCCGGAGGGACTCGAACCCCCAACCCTCAGAACCGGAATCTGATATTCTATCCATTGAACTACGGGGCCAAATTTATATATTTTTCACTTTTATAGTTAAAAACAAAATAAGATCATTCTTTACTTTTTTCAATTACAGGCCTCAGCACCGGAATCTGACGTTCCCTGCCTTGCCGCGTGCCTGCCGGTAGGCAGGGCAGGCAGGTATTCAGCTGAACTACGGGGCCAAATAGTCTAAAATTGAAAGAATGATGCAAAATTAACAAAATTCCATCAAAATGTCCCTTTATTCACAATAAATACTACATAAATAAGTTTTATCTTTTTATAAAGTTTAGTAATATTGTAACATAAAATATATATATGAAATTTTTAATTAATAAATTATTCGCTGTATTCTTTATTTTGTTACTTGCCGAAAATCTTTTTTCTCAAGGAACAGCTATTGGTCAGTGGCGTTCTCATTTGCCATGGAATAATTGCATTTCAATTACAGAAGGCGATGGCGTTATTTATTGTGCTACCAAAAACGCCGTTTTTTCTATAGATAAAGAAGATAACAGCATTACCCGTTTTACCAAAGTAAATTATTTATCGGATATTGGTGTTAGTCGAGTTGCATACCATAACGAAACAAAAACACTTATTGTTTCTTATTCCAATGGCAACCTCGATCTTGTAGAAAACGATAAGGTAACAAATATACCGGATATTAAACGGAAACTGATTCCCGGACTTAAAAGCATTAATAATATTTTATTTATTGAAAATAGAGCGTACTTATCATGTGGTTTTGGAATTGTTGTACTCGACATAGAAAAGAAAGAAATTAAAGATACTTATTATATTGGATTTAATGGTGCACAAGTAAATGTGTTGGATATGACTTTTGATGGTGTTAATTTATATGCTGCTACCGAATCGGGTATGTACGATGCCAATATAAACGACCCAAACTTGTCCGATTACAAATCGTGGAAAAAACATGATGAAATGCCTCAACCTGACTTAAAATATAATACCATTGCCTATTTTAATAATGCTATTTATATTAATTATGCCGGCAGTAAATATAATGATGATACACTTTATGTTTATAAAAACGGGAACTGGGGATATTATAATCCAACCTATTCTTCTAATAAGTATGAGTTAAAAGTAAGAGATACCGTTTTATTGGTAATAAACGAGGGAGATGTCGATTTTATTGATACTTCCGGAACAATCCTGGCACGCATCTATACATATAACTCAACTTCCATCCCTTTTGCTCCAACACCAAGAGATGCTATATTCGACAGTAAAATAAATAATATGACTTGGATTGCTGATGCGAATATTGGAGTTATAAAAAATGAAGGAATATGGACATCTACAGCATATCAATTAAATGGACCTAAAACAACAAATGCTTTTAATATTGCTGCTCAATCTGGAAATGTATGGGTGGCTCCCGGAGGATTAGATGCAACATGGAATTATATGTATAACGGAGATGGAATATTCTCATTTATAAACGAAACATGGACAACTTTTGATAAAGATAGTATTAATGCGGTGAACAAGCATATATATGAACCGCTTCTCAAACAGAAATCAGTTATCGATATTATGAGCGTTGCTATTAATCCATCAAACTCTTCAAACGTATATGCAGGGACATGGAGTAAAGGCTTACTTGAATTTAATGATCAGAAATTGACAACTATTTATGATACTACCAATAGCACGCTCGATTGGATTTATAGAGTAGGTGTTGCCGGAGTTATATTCGATAAGGATAATAATTTATGGGTAACAAATACAGGCGGAAATAATGTATTGCATGTAAAAAAAACCAATGGAACATGGAAAGCTTTCGATTTTACCGGTTATTTAACCGGTAGTTCTACCGGAGAGGTAGGAAATTTAATTATAGATAAAAATAATTATAAATGGATAATTTATCCACGAAATAATGGAATGGTGGTATTTAATGATAATAATACCATTGATAATGTGTCGGACGATCAAATTAAAAAGATATCAAATGTTACAGGAAGTGGAGCTTTACCGAGTAATAATGTGTACAGTATCGCTGTTGATAGAGATGGAGAAATATGGATAGGTTCCGATAAAGGAATAGCGGTTATTTATACACCCGAAAACGTATTTACCGGTGGAAATTTTGATGCACAGCAAATACTTGTTGACCAGGGCGGTTTTATTCAACCTTTACTCGAATCGGAAATTATTACAGCCATCGCCGTAGATGGTGGAAATCGAAAATGGATAGGAACACAGCGAACAGGAGTTTTTCTTTTATCGGAAGATGGAACGGAGCAATTAATTCATTTTACCGAAGAAAACAGCCCTTTGTTTTCCAATACCATTAATTGTATATCCATTGATCATTCAACAGGCGAAGTCTATTTTGGAACAGATAAAGGGATTATTTCTTATAAAGGAGATTCAACAGAACCTGAACCTACCTATTCGAATATAGTTGTTTATCCGAATCCGGTAAAAGAAAACTACGAAGGTGTAATTGCTATTAAAGGATTGGTTGAAAATGCCGATATTAAAATTACCGATATATCCGGAACGTTAATATATCATACCATCGCAAAAGGCGGACAGGCTACTTGGGATGGAAAAAATTATTCAGGAGAAAAGGCGAAGACCGGCGTTTACTTGGTCTTTAGTTCTAACTCCGATGGATCAGAAACAATAGTTACAAAAATTTTATTCATAAACTAATATAGTCCTATTTTTATATGCTGTTTAAAACAAAAGGAGTTGTTTTACATACCTTAAATTATTCGGAAAACAGCATTATTATTAAAGCATATACCGAAAATGACGGATTACAATCGTTTATTGTAAAAACAGGTCGAAGTAAAAAATCACCCATAAAATCCGGATTATTTCAACCCTTATCGGTGCTTTGCATGGAGTCGTACCAAAGTAAAAATCAAGGATTACATCATATAAAGGAAGTTTCGGTAGCAGTTCAGCGAATGAATATTTATTATGATACAAGAAAAAGTGCGATTGCATTTTTTATTGCGGAATTATTACATAAATCGTTAAAAGAAGATTCTCCTAATAAAAATTTATTCGATTTTATCTTAAAAACAATCGAAATAATTGATAAAACAGAAGAACGTATTGCTGATTTTCATTTATTTTTTATGATAGCATTAAGTAAACACCTCGGATTTTTTCCAAGAAATAATTTCGATAAGCAACATCCGATTTTTAATATGATGGAAGGTTGCTTTCAGGAGCATTTGCCGGAACATTCATATTATACCGATAAAATAATAAGCGAAC
>DAOLWT010000055.1:0-10523 GCA_035421345.1 Bacteroidales bacterium | reverse complement strand
AGAGAGCGCTGAAGCTTCGATTCGTCTAGATTTTTTTGTTACTTTTTGTATCATGACAAAAAGTAAATAAAAAAACAATTTATTCTAATAAATTTTCCTACGAGCGGTCCCACTTCGAGACGGACTCCTATCGTCGTCCTCCTCTGTGTGACACACTTTGAAAAGCACTTATTAATACCGAAAGCATATATATATTGGTCAAAAAAATGAACCATAATATATATGTTATCGGCATTACCATTGTAAAATATAGAATATCCGTTGTACTATTTTATATTTACAATTGGTGTTATTCCGAATTAATTAACTACTGGCAATTGGTATTAGTTATTTTTTTATTTCCAGGACTTCTAAATCTTTTATCTTTATTCTGTCAATATTAAAACGAATAGCGGTTATAAAATGATGAAACCCGTATTTGCCTGCGGCACCTGGATTAATATGTAAAAAATTATATTTCTTATCGTAAATTACTTTTAAAATATGGGAATGTCCACAGATAAATAATTTAGGTGGATTTTCTTGAAGTATATTTTTTATCTCTGGCGGATATTTCCCGGGATAACCACCAATATGAGTCATCCAAACATCAACATCTTCGCACATAAAATGCAAGTCCTTCGGATAAATAACGCGAATGTCGTTTCCGTCGATGTTTCCATAAACCCCTCTAAGCGGTTTTATTTCCGAAAGTTGATTTGCTAAAGAAATAGAGCCCATGTCGCCGGCATGCCATATTTCATCGCAGGGCTTTAAAAATTCGATTACACTAGGATGTAAATAATTATGGGTATCTGAAACTAATCCTATTTTTATCATTAAACAAAGTTGAATGTTGGTTATTAAATTATTCTGAAAACAGCTGTTTTAATCCAACCAACACTTCCGTTTGCAATTTTTATTTCGCTCCATTCTCCGGCGGTATCGGTAATTTTTATTTTTAAGCCTTCGTGAACAACAAATAAATCGGTGCTTTTTTCGTCGGGAGAGCTTTTAACGGTTACAGAAGCAGCAAAAATAATAGCTTCTTTATTTGTTTTGAAACGGGTATATTGTGTTTGAGTAAAAATAAAAGTAAAGAGTGTAAACATAAATAAAACAATACTTACCCAGAATGAGATTTTTCGAATTCGTAAGGTTTTAGAAAATAAATAGAGTGTTAGAAACGCTAAAGAAATAATCAACAATCCTATTCCTATTATTGCCCAGGTATTAAAAGAAAAAAGGGATACAAATGCGTTATACCAATTTAATAGAAAGAATTCAGGTAATTCGTCAATTTTATCAACAATTTTCGAATTGGCTACATTTAAGTTATATAAAATATCTTCATCGTTCGGGTTTAGTTTTTTCGCTTTTTCAAAATATAAAATAGCGGCAGCATATTCCTCTTTTTTAAAATAGGCATTGCCTAAATTATAATAAAGCGAAGGTGATTCAAGTCCGTTTTTAATAACATTTAAATAATTATTAATCGCTTCTTGATAGAATTTATCATTATATGCTTTATTTCCTTTTTCAAGTAAAATGGTATTATCATCCGCAAATGAAAATACAGAAATAAATAAAAGGATGATCACAAAAAGTTTTTTCATTTTAGTTCTTTCTCCATTTTTGTGATAATGTTAATAGCTTCATTGTATATTTGTTCTATTGTTAAAGAACCACCGTCGGGGGCAAAGCGTGCATATTCGCAATTATTTAAGGTGCTTAAAAATTCGAACGATAATTCTTCGGAAATATTTTTTTCTTTAAATTTTTCACTCACAGAATCTTTGGTGAGTTCCGAAATAGGGATGTTCAATTTATCGCTCACATATCCCCATAAAGCTTTAAAAACTTCATCTAAGAAAGGTTCTTTTTGGTTCTCTTTTAAAAGAAGTCCTGCTTTTTTTAATCTTTTGCGTGCTACTCCCGTTGCTTTTTTATTACGAACCATCGCAATATTACTATTCTCTTTCATTTTTTTCCGGTAAACAATAACAAACAAGGTAAATAAAACAATGGGAAGTAAAAGCATAATAAAGAAAAGGAGAGAGCCATAAAAATGACTTCCTATTTTAGTAAAGCTACTATTATTTGTTTTAATGTAACGGATATCGCTATTTAAATATTTAATATCTTTTTTGTCAACACTACTAACAGTCGTATTTTCATCATTAGCTCCTTTTTCAATTTTAATATTAAATTCGGGAGAAGTAAGCGTTACATAATTTTTGGTTGACAGATCGAAGTAAACAAAATTAACCGGTTTAATGGTGAAACTTCCTGCACTTCGAGGGATAAGCAAATACGAAAATGTTTTACTTCCGGAGATACCTGTTGCTGTAGTAGATATATTTTCTTTTATATCTGGGTCGTAGGTCTCAAAATCGGAAGGAAATTCAAAGTCCGGTTTTTCTATTAGATAAAGATTTCCGGTTCCGGTAATTTTGTATGAAAGTTTTATTGCATCGTTTGTTTTTGCTTCTGTTTTATCTATTTCGGCACTTAAAGTGAATTTCCCTACACTCCCTTCAAATTCTGCCGGTTGATTGCTTACAGGGAGTGCTTTCACATTTATTGAAAGGGCGTTCGAGTTAAGTGTTTTTTCAACATTTGATACGGTATTAAAAAAGGAACTTCCAAAAAATGGATCGTTAAAAAAGTCGGCAAAAGGGTCGTTATTTTTTTGTTTACTTGTAACCTGAACAATACATTCTACATTTAAGGGTTCGATTTTTAATACGCCCGATTTCTGGGGGAAAAGAGCTACTTTTCTAATTTCAGCTACAGTATATTTTGCATTCCCAATGGTTTCTGAATATTGGACTAACTTATCGTTTCCTTTGGTTAAATCTTGCGACCAAAAACCGGTAAATGCCGGTAATTTATCAATGCCATATTGAGCAACAGGGATACGTGTATATAGTTTATAAGTAACAATAACTTGTTCTCCTATATAAGGATTTGTCTTGTCGATGGATGCTTTTAAAAATATATCGTTATCGGCAGCTTCTGTATTCGATGTGGTAGTAGTATTTTTGGTTGTTTTGCTATTACTGCTGGCAGTAGCGGTACTTCCACTGTTGGTTACTTCAATGGTTATGGTTTCCGACTCAATCCATTCGCCATTTACTTTTGCTTTTGCCGCATCAATGGTGTACTTACCAATTGCTGTTGGAACAAGGGTGTAGGTATATGTTGCTTCTCCGTCGCCACCTTGAACTAGTTTTCCATTAACATATAAGGTCATCCCACCGCCAGAACTTTGGTAAGATCCGGTAACAGAGAAATTTTTAAAAGATGGCTTTACAAAACTGCTTAATGTTCCTCCGGTTATGGTATATGTAACTTGAAAAGCAGAATTTAACGGAACTTTGCTGTATTTACATGTAGCTGTTATTTTAGCTTGACCGTAAATTAGGTTCACCCCAATTAAACATATTAGAATAAAAGAAAATATATATTTAGTTTTTTTCATTTTTATGATATTCAAGAAGCTGAACTATTTTTTACCAATCTTTTTCAATAGTTAATTTGATAACACCTACAGAATCTTTTTTGTTTTTTACTTTATCCTGCAGACTTTTATCTTTATTATTTAAGGCATTAAGCATACGTTCTGCATCCGATTTTGACATTTGATCTTTGGGTTGCTGCTGTTTTTGTTCATCTTTATCTTTATTTTCATTCTTGTTTTCTTCCTGTTTTTCTTGATCCTTTTTATCTTTATTATCTTCTTTGTCTTTATTCTGGTTTTGTTGTTGTTGTTGTTGTTGTTGTTGCATTTTTAAAGCATAGGATAAATTATATTTGGTATCTTGATCGGTCGGATTATAACGTAATGCTTTTTTATATGCTTCAATACTTTCGGGATATTTTTTCGACTTAAGTAAGGTGTTACCAATATTATGATATATTTTTGATTTGGTTTTTTTATCTAAATTATTTTCAACGAGCGATTCGAATCGTTTTAACGCTTCTTCATAATTTTCTTGTTTGTAAAGTGCATCCCCTAAATTAAATAAGGCTTTGGTGTTGGTTGAATCATTTATTAAAGCTTTATTATAATCCACTTCGGCATCTTTATAATTGCCTTTGAAATATTGCGAGTTTCCTTTTCTAACCAGCTTTTCAGTAGATTGTGAAAAAGTAAACGAATATATAATCATTAATATTAAGCTAATTAAATATTTCTTTTCCATTTTTAAAACTTCTTTATTTAACATTCCGGTTTGAATTTTCTTTAAATAAGTCAAGTTTCCTAAACCATTTCCCTCTTCGTTCAAAGATAAATATTTCGGCAATAAGAAAGATTAATGCAAATGCAATAAAATAATGAAAATGATCTTCGTAATCGGAAAAAATCTTTGCATCAAATTCTTTCTTTTCCATCTTATCTATTTCATCTAAAATTTTATTTAAACCTATCTCGGTATTATTGGCTCTTACATACATTCCTTTTCCGGCTACCGCAATTTCTTGCAACATTGTTTCATTTAGTTTAGTAACAACGGTATTCCCATCAGCATCTAGTTTAAATCCGGCGGCGATTCCATTTTTAAATATAGGAATAGGCGTTCCTGTAGGAAGCCCCATGCCAATTGTATGAATATAGATTCCTTTATCGGAAGCTTCTTTAGCTGCTTCAACGGCATCGTCTTCATGATTTTCCCCGTCAGAAATAATTACAATGGCTTTGTTTCTTGTTTTATCGTTAATGGAAAATGATTTTATCGCTGTTTCAATGGCACTTCCAATAGCTGTTCCTTGTGTTGGAATCATATCGGTCGTAATGGTAGATGTAAACATTTTAGCGGCAACAAAATCGGACGTAATTGGCAATTGGGTATAGGGTTTACCAGCAAATACCACTATTCCTATTCTGTCATTTTCTAGTTTCTCAATTAATTTCCCAATAGCTTGTTTTGCTCGTTCCAGTCGGTTTGGTTTAATGTCTTGTGCTAGCATACTATTCGAAACATCTAGCAATATCATTAATTCAACACCTTTTCGTTTGGTCTTTTCCATTTTCGAACCGGTTTGTGGTCGGGCAATGGCTATTATAATGAAAGCAAGTCCCAGCATCAATAATATAAACTTCCCTAAGGGCCTTGCGTTGGAAACATCGGGCATTAAACGCGAGATTACAGCGTATTCTCCATATTTTTTATATGCTTTCTTTTTCCACATTCTTTGTAGCATATAAAAGAGGACAAAGACAATTAAAATTGTTAATCCAAAAAGATAATATGAATTTTCAAATTTCATTTTTATGGAATATATTTATAAACAACGTAACGTAATGTTAATTCTATTATCAATAAAACAAGAGCAAATAATGCAAATAGAAGAAATTCTTCTGATTTTTTCCTGAACTCAAGTACATCAATTTTCGATTTTTCTAACTGATCTATTTCCTGATAAATTTCTTTTAATTTGGTTTTATTTGTAGCTCTAAAATATTTCCCGTTGGTTTTCTCTGCAACTTGTTTAAGTATTGCTTCATCAATTTTAACATCTACATTCTGATACTGAATACCTAAAGGTGTTTTAAACGGATAGGGTGCTTGCCCCATAGTTCCAACACCTATGGTATAAATTCGAATTCCATACATTTTAGCAATCTCGGCAGCGGTAACCGGATCAATGACTCCTTGATTATTAATACCGTCGGTTAAAAGAATGACTACTTTACTTATTGCTTTACTTGTCCGTAAACGATTAACGGCCGTAGCAACTCCATCACCAATAGCAGTGCCATCATCAATCATCCCACTATAAATGGAAGAAAATAAATTTTTAAGTACCGCGTGATTCGTAGTAAGCGGACATTGCGTAAATGCTTCTGCGCTAAAAACAACCAAGCCTATTCTATCGGATGGCCTACCATCAATAAAATCCATGGCGACTTCTTTAGAAGCCTCTAATCGGTTTGGTTTAAAATCTTCCGCAAGCATACTCCCTGAAATATCGCTCGAAATAATAATATCGATCCCTTCTACAGAAACATTCTGACTACTGCTATGCGATTGCGGACGGGCAAGACAAATAATCAGCAAGCCGAGTACCAACATTCGTAGTATAAACATACTATGGAAAAATCGTTGTCGAAATGATTTTGGTGCTTGCGAAAATCCGGAAATGTCGGATATTTGAATGTCGGGGTGATACGACTTGTTTTTAAACCAATACCAACCCGATAATAATGGAATAACAATCAGTAAAAATAAAAATGAAGGATATGCAAATGTTATCGTACTAAACATAATATTATTCTTTCTGTTTATTCAAAGGATCTATTGGCTTATGGTTGTTTATTTCGGTATTTATTATCTCTACCGGTTTTGTTGCATGAACAAAATCATAGGCAGATGTTAAACAATTTTCATGCTCATTGGGTAATGGATTCGCTTTGGCAAATTTTACCAAATCCGACATTATCAATAAATTTTTCAACTTATTTAATATTGTTTCATTTCCCAATTTAGGTGAAATGGCAGTAATAATTTCATCTGTTGTCATTTCCATAGCAATTACCCGATATTGTTTTTCAATATAAATACGAATAATATCGGATAGTTCGGTATAATATTCTTTCACTTTATTATTATGCCACAGTTTTTTATCGCGAAGTTGATCTAATGCGATTAATGCTTCCATATGAGGTGGTACGGAGGGCTTGGCAAAACGGATAACAGGCTCTCCTTTTTTACGTTTTCTTATAAACCATATAATACCTCCTATTATTGCAAATAGAAGCAATGCACCAATAACAAAGGGCGCTACTTCTTTAAAGGTTAATGGAACGCTTAATGGTTCTTTAATATCTTTAATCGCTTTTGTAGTGTCGACAGCTAAAGTAGTTACACTTAATAAGAGAGAGTCTGTATAAGCATTAAATTGTGTTGTGTCGTTTAATTTTTTATATTTAAATAATACCGATGGAACATAAAAGCTTCCGGAATCGAATGAAGTAATGGTAAGGGTTTGTTGAAGTGAAAGTGTTTTTGAATCGTTTAATAAAGTATCAATTTTAGATTGCTCAATAATTTCTATATGTTTGTTTAACGAATCTTTAAAAGTAGGCCACGAAATAATGGTTTTAGCAGGGTAGGAGATTTGAATTTTCATATTTACCTGGTCTCCAACAAGTATTTTAGTGGAGTCTATTGTTGCTTTTACCTTTACCTCCTGTGAAAAGGAAGAGGTGTAAGTTAAAAACCCTAAAAAAGATAATATGAATAGATAATATTTTTTCACGTTTTTAATATTTATTTGGATCCGCGTTTTTTTAATAATTTACTGAGCGATTTTACGTAATCTTTATCGGTATCTAAATCAACTGCATCAATCCCATGTTTAGAAAACAGATTATTTATTTCTGCATCTTTATTTATTTTATGTTGTTTGTAAATTTGACGAAGATACGCGTCGGAAGTATCTACCCAGCTACTCTTTCCTGTTTCCGCATCTTTTACTTTTATCAGCCCAACATTAGGCAGTTCCCGTTCTCTAAGGTCATTAATTTTTAAGGCAATAAGATCATGTTTTTTGTTGGCAATTTTTAACGCATCTTCAAATTTCTCATCAATAAAATCGGATATAATGAAAGCCGTACATTTTTTCTTAATTACATTGGTAAAAAAGCGTAAGGCTTCTTTTATATTTGTTCCGTTATGTTTTGGTGTAAAGTCAATGAGTTCGCGAATTATTCGAAGAATGTGTGTAAGTCCTTTTTTAGGAGGAATATATTTTTCTATTTGAGATGAAAAAAAGATAACTCCCACTTTATCGTTGTTATGTATTGCTGAAAAAGCGAGTACCGCAGTAAGTTCAGTAATTAAATCTTGTTTGAGTTGTTTTTGGGTGCCGAATTCATTGGATTTACTTACATCTACAATTAGGATAACCGTTAATTCGCGTTCTTCATCAAATAATTTAATGTAAGGATGGTTAAAACGAGCTGTTACATTCCAATCGATCGATCGAATATCATCTCCATATTGGTATTCTCTTACTTCACTAAAGGTCATTCCTTTTCCTTTAAATGCACTATGGTACTGACCGGAGAATATTTGATTTGATAATCCCCTGGATTTAATCTCAATTTTTCGTACTTTTTTTAACAGATCGCCTGTTTCCATTCTATAAATAAAATTCGTTTAAAAATTAGACTAATGCTACACATTAATAAAAAAACAATTTCTATTACGAGTATATTAAGGAACTTCAACGGTATTTAATATTTCATTAATAATTTCTTCGGTAGTAATATTTTCCGCTTCTGCTTCATAAGTAAGTCCAATGCGGTGTCTTAACACATCATGACAAACTGCACGAATATCTTCGGGAATAACATATCCTCTTCTTTTAATAAAAGCGTAAGCTTTAGATGCCAAGGCCAAATTAATACTGGCACGAGGAGAACCACCGTAACTTATTAAGCTTTTAAATTTAGAAAGATTATAATCTTGCGGGTTACGTGTTGCAAAAACAATATCGGTAATATAATTCTCTATTTTTTCGTCCATATACACTTCCCTTACAATACTTCTTACTTTAATAATATCTTCAGGTTGTAAGATGGTGTTAGCGGTAGGCATTTCCTGACACATATTCTCTCTTATAATTAATTTCTCTTCTTGTTTGCTAGGATAAGAGATTACAATTTTTAACATAAAACGGTCCACCTGAGCCTCGGGTAATGGATATGTTCCTTCCTGTTCAATGGGGTTTTGAGTAGCTAAGACCAAAAACGGTTCGGCGAGTTTAAACGTTTGTTCCCCAATGGTTACTTGTCTTTCCTGCATCGCTTCCAGTAAGGCACTTTGTACTTTTGCCGGAGAACGGTTAATTTCGTCGGCTAGTATTAAGTTAGCAAAGATAGGTCCTTTTTTTACCGAAAACTCTTCGTTTTTCTGACTGTAAACCATTGTTCCTATTAAGTCGGCCGGTAATAAATCGGGGGTAAACTGAATACGGTTAAATTTAACATTAATTGTTTTTGCAAGGGTTTTAATGGCTAATGTTTTAGCTAAACCCGGAACCCCTTCTAATAAAATATGCCCATTGGAAAGAATACCGATTAATAATCGCTCGGTCATTGCTTTCTGACCAATAATTACTTTATTCATTTCCATGTTTAATAAATCAACGAAAGCGCTTTCACGTTGAATTTTCTCATTAAGTTCTCTAATATCAATGGTTTCCTGCATAGTTATTAATTTTTTTGAATAGTGCAAATGTAAAAACTTATTCGTAAAAAAAACAATATGGTTTTGTTAAAAAATGTTAGTTGGTTTGTTAAAAAAAGTTAACGATAAAAAGAGTTTTATTGTATTTTATTTTTTCATTTTTAAAATCATGCTTCTATTGTGTTTTTATGTGAAATTTTTATATCAGTAAAATTACGTACATAATTGATTTTATTGCACATTAAAGGAAAAAAATATTCTATAAAATGTTTTTTTATACAGATAATATTTTTTAGGTTTGTCGCCTAAATAAATAAAAATGCTTTCTTTTATATTAAATAGAAAATCTTCGCATTTCTCTCTTTTATATAGAGAAATGCTCTCTCTCTACATAAATAACATATTTCAGTTTTTCATTCACCCTTTCTATAAATCTATTCCTTTTTGGGTAAAAAATGAAAAAATGCTTAACTACAAAATTCCTTCTATGAACAAAAAAATACCATATACAAACAAAAACATACCATTGGTAAAAAAGTGCATTTATAATTCAAAAATATTTCCATACTTTGAGTTTTTAAATAATAACGATAACAAAAAATAAAAAATAAATATGAAATTAAAAATAGTCTTATTAATAGCAAGTGTTATTCTTTTTTCTAATTGTAATAATTATAAAATAGTAAATATGAATACAATAAAAGGAAATGGAAAGATAACAGAAAAAACCTTTCCTATAAATGATATCAGCATGCTTGAAAGCCCAAGTATTTATAATATTTATATAAAACAAGGCGAAACAGAAGAATTAAAATTAGAGACGGATGATAATATGATTGATTTTTTCAAATACGATATTGAAGGAAAATCGCTAACATTGACACATAAAAGCGGAAATTTCTCTCCTACAAAAGCAAATATTTATATTACCTTAAAAAACATACAGAACATTATCAATAGCGGTTCAGGGAATATATATATAGAAAAATTTTCATTATCTTCCGTATTAACATGTAAAAACGCAGGTTCAGGAAACGTTAGCACAACGAATTTACTAAGTTCGGATGAATTAATAATTAAAAATGCGGGGAGCGGCAATATTAATTTAAATGGAAAAGCCAAAAGCTTAGATTTATTAAACACAGGCTCCGGCAATATAAATGCATTTGAATTAATATCCGATTTTGTTAAACTAAAAAATACAGGTACGGGAAATTTTAAAATATATTGCAATAAAGAATTATCTATTGTAAATACCGGTACAGGTAATATAAAATATAAAGGGGATGCTATTATTAAAGAAATAACATCGAGTGGAATAGGGAATATTAGCAAAGCAGAATA
>DAOLWT010000054.1:0-10664 GCA_035421345.1 Bacteroidales bacterium | reverse complement strand
GATTGTAAATCGGAGAATTTTCCGGATAAATAAACGGTTAAGCCTTCTGTATTTAATTCGTGTTCTAGTCCATTGTTTTTTACTACGTCTAATAATTGATTAACAACTTCAATAGGCACCTCATTTTTAAAAGCACCTATCTGAACTTTAAAAATAATTGTTGGTTTAACCTCGTCTAATTTATTAGGAGTCGTCTGTTTGTTTGTTTCAGTATTAATTGGTTTTTCTATATTTGTTTGTTCAGTAGAAATAGGTGTAGTTTCTATTAAATTTTCGGCTTCTGGTATTGTTATTTTTTTGCCTTTATATAATGCAACTACAAAAGCATCTTTTACCCCTTTTACAACAATGGCATTCTTGGCGTTTGTAGCACTTTGTAAATCGTTATAGGTCCCTGAATAATAACGATAATAGCCATTTGTCATAATTTCATCGTACAAAGGACTTATATTAAATAATTGAGCCGAAGTAATAGGTCTTTTATAAACACCCACTTGAACTGAATAAACCACCTCTTTTATATTATTTATTGGATTGTTTAATCCTGTTGTAGAAATAGCAGTATAAGATACCTCCGATGTTCCGGAAGAAATATACTCGGTATTATTTAAAGCCGTGTAATTCGTTTCTTTTACTTCACCATCTTTAAGTAAATTACGTGCTTCTGCAAGGGTAATCCGTTTATTGTTATAATAAGCAACTACAAAAGCATCTCTATATCCCATATTTTGAATTTTTGTTTTAGAGGTATTTGCATCTTCAAATTTTGCGAATAGCCCTGCCATATAGCGTATTAATCCTGCAGGAGAGCGTTCTCCGGTAATAGGTGATATTCCTTTAAATGTTTCGGGTGCTAAATGATTTCTTACTGCTGCAATTTGAACTTTATACGATATTCCAGAAGGTAATAAAGGATTTAAGGGGACTAAATTATCATTATTGGTTGTTGGTTTTATTGTATTGGTATTTAAATCAATGCCTTTAAATTCGCTTGTTGTAATCGGGTTTGCATTAGAAATAGTAGCCGATGTATTTTCTTTTATAGCAGGAACAACTACGTTTTCATTAACATCTGTTGTTGTCGTTTTTTTTACTTCTTCCGGTTTTTTAATTTCGGGAGTTTCTTTTATTTCGTCTTCTTTAATTATTGATTTACTTGGAATTATTTCAGCCAATTTTTCTTCTTCAGGAATAATTTCGGGTTCTTTTATTATTGTTTTAGGTTCTGGGGTTTTAGTAATTGTGTTTTCAACTGGTTTTATTGGTTCTTCTATTTTTTCAATAATGGGCTCTTTCTTATCGCTTACATTTTGAGTAGGTTGATCTTTTACTTGAACAACCTCCTTATCGGGTATTATTTCTTTATTCGTGTTTTCGGGAATTTTATTTTCAATTATTTCATTTTTTACAGGGGGTTTATTATCTGCTACCAAATCAGTATTATTAACGGTTGTTGTGGGTTTGTTTGTAACAATTGGCTCTGTTTTCTTTGCATTATTAATTACTTGAGCAAATTGCGGATCGTTTTTACTATAAATTTCAATTGCTTTTAATTGTTTCTGTATAGCAAGTTCTTGTTGTGTTTTAATATAATCGTAAATAATTTTTTTCTGTGTAATTGGGGTTGAATCGTTTATTGTTTTCTTTAAAGCAGAAGCTTTATCAAAAAAGTATTTAGCTTCATTTACTAATAAATTTGCAGCGGTTGATTCATTATTAGCTGTTTCAACAGGTTTAACTTGACTTAGTTTATTCGTATTATCGAAGTATTGATTTGTTAAAGAGATATCGTTTATTTTTAATGCTAAAGATTGTTTCTCTGTTGCCATTTTATTGAGTGCCTCTGCTTCCGATATAAGCTTTTCTTTTTGAGTAACGTCTGTCGTACTATTGGCATTTATACGTTTTTGAACGGCTTCTTTTTTAATATTTTCAACATCCGTTTCATAATTAGCAATTAAAATGCTATCGGGAATGGTTTTAGAAACTACATTCTCATTGTTATTTTGAACTTTTGCATTGTTGTGTATTTGCGAAGATAATTTTGTTAATACAGCAACTTCATTGGTTAATTTTTCAATCTCGGCTTCCGATTTAACTCTGTCTTGAGGTGTGTTTTTGTTTACCAAATCATTCTCCAACGAGCTAATATTGTTGTTAATTTGTAATATTGTTTGATCAATTAAAACAGCTACTGCTTCTGTCTTTTCTGCATTATTTATGTCGGAAATAGATGAAACAACGATAGGTGTTGTTGTTTTTGGTACTTCTTTAATTTGTGGTTCTTCTATAATATCTTCTTTAACTTTCGTATTTACTGGGTTAACTTCTGCTATTATTATATTCTCTTCTTCTTTTACTTTTTCTTCAGCAAATATGTTGTTATTGTTATATTCTTCAATTTGTTTTTTTAAAGTAGAAACGTCTATTATTGTTTTTTTAGCATTCGTATTATCAGTGGTTTCTTCTGTTAATGAAGTCGAAAGTTGGGATTTCATTTTAAGTTTACCGACTTCAATTTCTAATTTAGTTACATCATCGCTTTTCTTAATGTAAATTTGATTCGATTTAACGGCTTCTTCGTTTGTTTTTGCCGATTTTAAAAGTAATTCTTCTTTTTTGTTGTTATCGGTCGTATTATTTGCTTCTTCTTTATATACACTTGCTAATTTTTTTAAACTATCGCTTATTACATTTGCTTTTATTACTTCTAATTCAGCAATATTTAACTCGTTTTCTTTTTGTAAAAGCTTATTTTTTATTTCGCTTTGATAGTTATTGTTTGATACATTTTTATTGAAAGAGGATGTGTTTTCCTTTTTAAGGGTTGATAATAAAGAAGATGCTTCGTCAAGTTTGTTTTGTTCTATATTGTTTTTTATTTGTGTTGTTTTTTCGAATATCAATTTATTTTCAGTCAGCTTTTCATTCGATTTATCCTCATAATATTGACCCATTTCAAATAATACAACGGCTTCTTTTGCAAGAGTTACCGCTTCTTTTTTTGTTAATTCAGCTTGCGATTTTAGTTCTTCCTTTTCTTGAGCGTTTGTTGTTTTTTGCGATTGACTTAAATAATTATCAGATAATTTAAGTTTTTCAATACTTTGTTCATTTCTTTTATTAGATTGATTATATGCGTTTTCGGATAATTCCTTTATTTCGAAATATTGTTTTTGAATTGCAGTTTTAATTTCTTCTGTTTTTAATGTTATTTCTTTTTTCAAACTATCCGCTTCTTTTTCTTTTAATGAATTATCAACAATTAAGTTGTCGTTAGTAACCGCTTTTGTTTCTGTTTCTACTTTTTTAACTTCTTCAATTTTAGTTTCAGCAGTTATCACTTTTTCACTATTATCTTTTACCGGTTCCGATGTAATTGGTTTAGTCGTATTATTTTCAACTGGCTGGTTTAAATCGGCTACTTGGTCTTTTGCAATATCATTATTTACAACGGTAGGCTCATTTTTATTGATAGGTGTTTCTTCAACAATTTCTTCTATTACCGGAGTTTCGGTATTGTTTATATTATTTAAAATATCTGCATAAATTACATGTTCTTCTTTTGCACTTTCAATTTCAGCTGCAATTTTTTCTTTTTTCTGTAGAACCACATCTAGTTCTTTTTGTTTTTCAATTGATTGTTCTTCTAATGTTAATGCATTTTGAAGAAGTTGTTCTTTGGTTTCTTTTTTCTTTGTTAGTGAAGCATCTTTTCTATAGGTTTCAATTTGTGTTTTGTTGGAAGCAATCTCTTCTTCCATATCTTTTGCTATAATATCGTATTTACTTGCTTCTTTTTCTTTGTTTTTTATGTACTCTTTATTTTTATTCGAATCAATTATATATGTAGTATCTTCAGCTCCCTTTTCAATTTTTTCAATCATTTGGGTTAGCAACGTAATAGAAGAATCAGGAGAATTAAGTTTTAATGCGGTATTAATATCATTTAGATATTTATCAGCATCCTCCATTTCTTTTTGTTTCGATTTAATTTGAGAATCTAATTGTTCTTCAATATTTTCTGCAACTTCTGTTTCTTTTGTTAGTTGTTCTGCTTCTACTCTTAACTTGGCTGCTTTGGTTAACTCTGTGTTTTTTAAATTAATATCACTTATACTTTCCGCTTTCGATTTCACAATAAATGATTCGTTATATTTTTCGTCAGCTTTCTTTTTCTTGGTAGAAATAATTCTTTTGGCCGATTCTTTTTTAGTTAACAGATTATTATATTCGGTTTTTAGGTCTGTTGTTTGTTTTTTTGCCATTACGAGTATTTCCTCGTTCGAGAGATTATCCGGTATTGTTTCTTCCGTGGTATCAATAATGGTTTCTTTACTTTCGGCATAGTCTGTATTTTTATTCGAAATGTCGTTAGTTTCTACCTTTGCAAACATATTTTCGGTAGCATTCACTTCGAGTAAGGCTTTTTCTTGTAAAATTTTAATGGTTTCGTTATAAGCGGAATCATTTATTGTATTTGTGTCGTCTGTTTTTTCCAGAACCAGATTTTCTTCAATAGCAGGTCTATTATCAATTTTAATCTTGTAGAACGAAATCATATCTTTTAGACTATTTCTGGTAGACGCAAAATAGGCATATTCCATAGATGAGTCAGGAACAAACATAATATCGTCGGCAGGGGAATTTATGGGGTAGTTCAGGTTTTCCGGATCTGTCCAAACACCTTCGTTTAAGGTAGACGTAAAAATATCAAAACCGCCCATGGTATTTCTGCCATTGGAACTAAAATAAATGGAAGCTCCATCGGAGAGTAGAAAAGGAAAATCTTCATCATAGATTGAATTAATCGTTTTTCCTAAATTTTTGGGAGTAGTCCAGGTTCCATCATCTTTTTTAATAGCGGAATAAATATCTTTCCCATTTTTACCATCTTTCCCATAACTAGAGAAAAAGAGTTCATTGGTTTCTTTAGAAAAGAAACAAAGGCTTAAGGTTTCTTTCTTTTTATCAAGGGGTGTTTTAAGTGCGTCTGGTTTAACCAAAATTATCCCTCCGAAACGTTCTACATCGAAAGAACGAAAGAAATCTTTGTAATAAACGTCGGTTTTTTCAAACACATATAAATCGGAAATATTATTCAATAATTGTTTTGCATTATTACATATTTCAATTTTTCGGTCTATTTCATATTGCAATATGTCTTTTGGTGTTGCTTTTTGTTTAAATGTTTTAAACGATCGAATGGCTTCTGAAAAACGATAGCCATTATGATAAGCTAAGCCCAAATAATAGTAAACATTATATTCTGTTTCGGGCTTCGATGCCGCAAATTCCAAATACTTAATTGATTTTGCACTTTCTCTTTTGTTTGCAATTAACAAACAAACCCCAAAACGATAATTGTAATCGGGGTCGCGTGGGTATATGCTAACGAGTTGGGAATACAATGGAAAAGCTAATGTATACTCTCCTTTTTTAAAGTATTCATTGGCTTTCTTTTTTAATTCATCTTGCGACTTAAATGTTGTTTGTCCAGAAATAGGAACTGAAAAAATTAAAAAAGAAAAAAAGATAATTATATATACGAATACTCTTTTCAAATAGCTAGTTAATATTATGTATTTTACGTAAATATACAATAAATAGTTACTTAATTAGTGGTTCTTTTTTTTTGAAAAAGAATTTTGATTCTTCTCCTTTTGTAAGTCGAATTATATTTTTACGATGTGTAAAAATTACAAAAGCTGAAATTACTATTGCAAAAATTAAATAAGCCCATTCATTTGCGTTGAAAACAAAAATATTTAAAAATGGGAAAATAAAAGCGGCTGTAATAGAGCTAACAGAAACATAATGAGTAATTAATAAGGTTATTAAAAAAATGGCAAGGATTATTAATGCAGGATAAGTAAAAAGAGCTAGTACAACACCAAACGAAGTTGCAATTCCCTTTCCTCCTTTAAAACCGGCAAAAATAGGGAATACATGACCTAAAACCACGATAAATGATAATACTACTTTAAAAATAGCAAATATCTCATTATGATTTCCGAAATTACTCTTACATAAATAGGTTAATTCTACTGCAATAAAACCTTTAATAACATCTATAATAAAAACCGGAATTCCTGCTTTGGGCCCTAATACCCGAATGGTATTAGTAGCTCCGGCATTTCCACTTCCATAGTCTCTTACATCTATTCCGTAAAACCTTTTTCCAACCCAAACAGCAGTGGGTATAGAGCCTATTAAGTAAGATAATATAATTACAGCAATTAAAATAAAATCAACATGTATATAACTCATTTTCTAATTCTCCTCTTCTGTTTCAACTTTTTTCAAAAATGCTTTTTTCTTCGTTTCTGTAGAAATAGTATATTGATAGTTAGGCAAATCATTTTCGGCTTTCACGGTTCTATTATCCGGTTTTGTTTCCCGTATAGCCGTGTTAAATTCCGGAATCGATGATAATGCTTGCATGATATTGGTTTTATAATTAAAATAATACCAATCATTTTCACTAAATTCAATATAAATATTTATTTCGTCGCCTGCTTTTTGTTTTTTCAAGGTAATATAACCATTCACATATTTGTTAATTTGTTTTTTATCAATAGACACAATCCCAATTTTGCCATCAGAAACAAATTGTTTGTTTAAAAAATCCCATTTCATCTTAACTTCACTTAATACAAAGGTACTTTGAAGTTCGGTAGGAATTTTTTTAAGCGATCCATTTAACGATATTTCTGCTATATATTTATCGGCTTCTTTATTCCCAAATATTTCAGTTAATGTTTTCGTAAATGTTGATTTTGTTAAATCCAATCCTTTAAGTGTTGGGTATTTATCAATGTTTTCATTCATTAATTTAAGGGCATTATCATTAAAGAAGAAGTTTAAGATAATTACCGTTTCCAGTGTTGACGAATCGGGAATAATAAAATGATTTATGTTTCCGTAAGTCTTCATGCTAACTCTTCCTAAATTAGGAGCTAAATCAATTTTTCCGTCTCCGTAACTTATGCAATCGTCTTTTGAATAGCTAAGATAATTACCGGGTTGTTTAATCTGTTTAATCTTTTCTTTATTCGAGACTTTATATTCTTTATTCTCTTTGTCATAAAAAATATATCCTCTTGCTTTAATTAAATCAAAGTCGCTTAATTTAAATTTTGGCGATAAGAATGCGGTGTATATTTCGTTGGTATCATTAGCCAAAAATATACCGGCTTCTAGCTTATTGTTGTTTATATCACGAATGGTATCGCTAAGTGGAATGTAAATGTTAAGAGGGTCAACGTAGTCTTTAAATTTTATCCATGAAGCCGTTGTGTTATCACAATCTTGATTAATTTTAAAACATCCGTTAAAATGTAAAAATTCAATATTCGATAAGAATTTAATTTTTCCGGTGAAATCGAATTCGGGACTTATTCTAAATAATGCAGAATCAGCAATACTGCCTTCTCCAAATGATTGGAACGTAGTGTCAACACTAACCTTTGAAAGTTCAAAAGGGAATTTTTGTCCGGATTCATCAATATAATCATATTTCCCCGAAGCGGTATAATTTGTTCTTGATTTTATATTTACAATAGCATCGTAAATGGTATGATATTTTGTAGAGGTATTTGCCAAAATTTTTGAGTTAATCAAGGGTTTCATTTCCGCTTTTTTCATAATTGTAACCTCTCCCTCATCTGGATAAATTGCAGCATCGGCAATTTTAATAATTTTTACATCTTTAGCATAAATAATATGTTCTTTTAAATTATATTTTGCTTTGGGAGAGAAAAAGCGTAACGAATCTTGGTCAGGATGAATAGATACAAACTCAGAGCCCGACAAATCAATATCGGCAATTTCTTTCATGTCGAGATTATCGTATTGAGTAGAATTCGATTTGGAATTTAATAGTTCAATTTCGTCTTTGTCCATATACCAATCAAATTCATCCATATAACAAATGTACATGTTTAACGGAAATTCAACTTTAGAGCCACCGCCATTTGATTTGAATTCTCCTTTTCTTTTATCATAATCAATAAACGCTTGATAATTATAGGTAGAGAAAGCAAGTTCCGATAAATCGTATGACTTTAAACGAAAATCAACAGAATCGGAGTTAAATGTTCTGTTTTTAAAATGGAATAAACGGGCATCCATTTCTGCATCATTAAATGCCATCATTCCACTTCCGGTTAATTCTTTGGGGGTTAAAAATAAAGAACCATGAAGTTTTGAAGCTAAATCATACATGGAAATAGGTGTCTTTACTTTTTTAATAATCATTATTTCTTGGTAAGGTTCCCAATGTTCATAAACATCGAGTCCTTCTACTTTTGGATATTCTACTCCCGATTTTTGTTCGTTTATTGTAAATAACTGAACACTGGCATTGGTTGAGTCGGGGAAAAAAAGATAAGAATCGGATTTGGAAACAGAGGTTAAATATTTTAAGGTTCCTTTACCTCTTAACCCTTTATTACTTAAATCGATAATAGAATCGTAAATCCCTTTTCCTTTGTAAACAGGAAAGCCGGAAGCGGGTGTTTTACGGATAAAGCCAAGGGAATAATCGGGTTGAACGCTAAGTGCTTCATTAAACTCAGGGAAAATGTCGGAAGATGTTAAACTCCCTGTAAAATCAATTCCTTCGGTAGTAATATTGTCGAGGCTATCAATTTGAAAAGGATTGATATGAAAATAGAAATTAGCTCTATTATAAACACCGTTGTAAATGTTTTCTTTGTCGTAATAAACATAAGCATCTTTATAACTGGTAAAAAGGGGGTAATGACTTAATGATTTTAATCCCGATTTATTATCGGCTTTATCTATTTGTAAATCTCCGTTAATCCCTTCAATTACCGATTTTACTTTAACATATTTATAATTTCCTTTTTCGTCGGGTTTAAAACTTTTTACGTAAAACGACATAGAGTCAATAGCAGGCATATCTACTTTAAATTTTTCGTATGAAAAGGCAAATAATTTACCATAAAAATCGAACATTCCTGCACGTATTCTTCCGTCAAAGTCAAAATCTCTATTTTTCTTCAAAATCATTTTTCCTTCATTCGGGAAAATATTTACATTTTGCGAATCACTTAAATATACAGAGCTTACGCCATTTAATTTTAAATCGAAATTCAGCAAATTAATAGTTGCATTACTTTCACTTTCAGTTTTAGAAACTATTTGAATAACATCATAATCCTTTTTTCCGGCTCTCGATAATAGAAAATTTTCCAGTTTTTCTTTTAAGGTAACTTTATCCCGATTTATATCATAACTAATAAATCCCATATTCGCCATTTTAAGCATAAGCGCTTGAATTTGGGGGAGTGCTATTCTTAAATAATTAGCATACGTTGGCACATAAACAACATTGGTGTCTCTGTCTTTGGCAAATTTTCTTAAATCGCTTAACGGATGGGTTTCATCTATTCCTAATAATTTATAATATCTTCCTTCTGAGTAATAATTGGATGATTCGAACATGGCTTCGCTAGAATTACCAATACCTTTAATCATTTTTAAATGAATCATAGGGTCGCTCAGTTTCCAATATAATGCTTCTACATAAATATCAAGTTTATGATAAGTGTCGAAAAAGGGTGTTTTCGAAATTCCTTCTTTTCCGCGAAGAAGTGAAAGCTCGTTTTCATTATACAAATATTTCATTTGTAATCCGGGATGGAAAATAGAGTCTTCTTCCCAAATTATTTTAACAGAAGCATCGGCGGAAGATATTCTATCTTTTCTAATAATATAATTTTTTGCACCTGTTCTTACAAATTCTTTACCTTCTCTGTAAAATATAAGATTTGCGTCTAGGTCTTCATTCCCCGATCCAAGAAATTTACTTCCATTCATAGAAAATCCGCCTTCATAATCAATTTGAGGGAAAATATTTTTAATATAAAGTCTTTTATCGTATGAGTCAAATCGAGGGTAAGTTGCTTTATCTTCGTCTTGGTGGGCGAGAATTTTTTCGTCTAATTTACCAAGTAATGGTTCCGAAAAATAAATTTTATTATAAAAAATAACGGAGTCAATCGAATATTTTGAATATTTAACATTAATATCATATGTGTTAAGATTTGCATAAACAGAGTCTTCCGAAAAACCGGCGCGTTCCCATAATATCTTTCCTTCTTGCCCATTCCATTTCCCCAAAGTTGGGTAATAAACACCTTTGGTGTTATAAATCACAGAACTGTCTTTATTTGCATAACAACATAAATTTAAGGAGGGGAAAATTATTCGAGGGATGGAGTCGAATTCAAAATAATAATTGTTATTATTCGATTTCCAGGTGGTTGTAGATGACTGGTAAAGGATATTTTCGGTAAAAAGGAAGTTGCTGATTTCTAGAAAGTCAACAAATTGTGTGCTGGTCGGACGGTTAATTAATTTATCGAGGCTTTCTTCCCAAGCTTTGTAACTAATTTGTGTTTGATTGGTATTGTTGAAATTGATAATAGCTGAAAAATAATTTTTAAAATGAGGAATTGGTTTCATCTTCTTTTTCAGCATTTTATTAGCGGTAGCAATAATTAGCTTTTTCTTTTCATCCGATATTTTACCACTATTCCATTCTGTTGTAAATAATTCAATAAATTCTTTGGCTGTTTTTTTAAAATTGGGATTGTCAATATCTTCAAAAAAAGATTTTTGTTCGGTAATAAATA
>DAOLWT010000053.1:0-10669 GCA_035421345.1 Bacteroidales bacterium | reverse complement strand
TGGGAATTCATACCAACCTGAAACACAAACCATGATGAATTTAGCTGATACGTTAAATTTTGTGATGGGTGCTAATTTTCATGGGGGAGCAGAAGTCGTTAATTTCCCATGGGATACCTGGGCATCTGCTAGTCGCAAACATGCTGATGATGACTGGTGGCGATTAGTTTCCAATGAATTTGCTGACACTTGCCAGGTTTTAGGTCCAAAATATTCTTTATCTGGTTATTTCACAGACACCTATTCAAGCGGAATAACAGAAGGAGGGGACTGGTACGTAATAACCGGAGGACGACAAGATTATATGAATTACTTTAAACATTGCCGTGAAGTTACCTTAGAGATTTCATCAACAAAAATGGGAGAGAGCGAATCACTAAACAATTATTGGAATTCATTGTACCGTTCCATGATGAATTATACCGAACAATGCTTAAACGGAATAAAAGGCGTTGTTTCCGATTCGTGTACAGGAAAACCAATACAGGCTAAAATATTTGTAAATAGTCATGATAAAGATAGTTCATGGGTATATTCTTCAATTCCTTTCGGGAATTATTACCGACCAATTAAAGCAGGAACATGGAGTTTAACTTATTCAGCCACTGGATATCAATCTAAAACGATAAGCAATATTAGTGTTTCCGATGGAAATGCCGTTATACGTAATATTAAATTGATGCCGAATACACCAATTACCCCAACGGCGAATTATACCTATACGCAAAATTTAGGAAACATAACATGTACCAATACATCCACCAACGGAATCACATACCTGTGGAGTTTTGGTGATGGGAATACTTCTACAGATATTAATCCTTCTCACTCTTTTGCAACAACAGGTAAATATAATGTTCAGCTAACAACTACCAATGGTTGCGGATTATCGAATACCGTAACTAAAGAAATTAACATTACAAGTGTTGGATTTAATGAAATAAACAAAACAGCAATCGTACGGATTTATCCCAACCCTTTATCAACGGAGTTATTTGTTAACATCTTTTCAAATAACAAAACAGATGCCCAGATTCGTGTTATGGATATTTTAGGCAATACCATAAAACAATTTTCCAAGAATTTAATAGAAGGGGAAAACGTACTAGAAATAGATTTAAGTAATGTTTCTACGGGGATATATTTTCTTAAGGTAGAAACATCCTCTTATCAATACTTTAACAAAGTAATAAAAAATAAATAGTACGTAAAAACGTTTCCATTATAAAAAAGCCCACTTCAAACAGAAATGGGCTTTTTCTCACGTTAGTTATAAAACAATCAATTATTTATTTTGAAGGTTTTCAAAAACTTTTGAAATGTTTAATACATCATCAGAAGCATATTTCCCTGCATGTAATTTGTCTTTAATCGCAGAAAAAGTATCAAGCGTATATTGCACATCTTCCATAGTATGAACAGCAGTTGGAATTATACGTAAAATAATCATCCCTTTCGGAATAACCGGATAAGTTACAATTGAGCAGAAAAGATTATAGTTTTCTCTTAAGTCGAACGTTAGGTTAGTTGCTTCAGCAACACCCCCTTTTAAATGAACCGGTGTTACCGGCGTATTTGATCCCCCAATATCAAAACCTCTTTCAACAAATCCTTTTTGAATGGCATTTACAATTTTCCATAGGTTTTCTCTTAATTCAGGCATCGTACGAATCATATCCAAACGTTTCAAAGCACCAATAACCATAGGCATAGGTAATGATTTGGCATAAATCTGCGAACGCATATTAAAACGTAGATATTTCACAATTTCTTTTTTACTTGCAATAAATCCGCCTATACCGGCCATTGATTTAGCAAAAGTGGCGAAATAAAGATCAATTCCATCCTGGCAACCTTGATGTTCACCTGTTCCGGCACCGGTTTTCCCCATTGTTCCAAAACCATGCGCATCATCAACTAAAAAGCGGAATTTGTATTTTTTCTTAAGTTCAATAATTTCTTTAAGTTTCCCTTGTGCACCGGACATGCCATAAACACCTTCCGTTATAACCAAAATTCCACCGCCCGATTCTTCCACTAGTTTAGTAGCTCTTTGCAATTGTTTCTCGCAACTTTCTATATCATTATGTTGATAAACAAAGCGTTTTCCTATATGTAATCTCATTCCGTCAATAATACAAGCATGTGCTTCGGAATCGTATACAATAACATCTTTCCGGTCAACCATGTTTTCAATAATAGAAACCATCCCTTGATAACCGAAGTTTAACAAATATGAATCTTCTTTACCTACAAAAGCGGCTAATTCTTTTTCTAATTGTTGATGGTATTTTGTTTGTCCCGACATAATACGAGCTCCCATTGGATATGCTAAACCCCATTCTTTGGCTGCATCAGCATCGGCTTTTCTAACTTCTGGATGGTTTGCTAATCCTAAATAATTGTTTAAACTCCATGTAAGGCGTTCTTTTCCCATAAATTTCATACGAGGTTGAATTTCCCCTTCTAGTTTTGGAAACATAAAGTATCCGTCAGCATGGTCAGACCACATCCCTAAAGGACCTGGTTTTTGTAGTACTTTTTCAAAAATGTCCACTGTTTTATATTTTAAGGTTAATTTTTAAAAATAACGATGCAAAATTATAAAGATTTTCTAATATTAAGCTTTATAAATTTCAACAATTTAAAATATTGTTTATCAACATACTAAACAAATTTACGCACAAAAAGAGGCTGCTTTTTTTTCAAAAGGATGAAATTTATTCTTCAGATATACTTTTACATTAAAAATTACGTTTTGTAATTCAATTGAAATTTGTATTTTTGCACGATGTTAAAAAAAATAGCACAATTATTATTCTTTTTCATTTTTATTGGCTCTATCATTTCTTGTGGAGAGTTTAATAAAATTTCGAAAAGTACCGACTTAAAAGCGAAATATGCTGCCGCTGACGATTACTTTAATAAAGAGGATTATTATCATGCCCAAATCCTTTATGAAGATTTAATTGTATATTACAGAGGGTCGGAATACGCAGAAAAAATAAGTTATTATAATGCCATGTGCTATTATAAATTGGGGGATTATGAAACCGCTTCTTATTATTTTAAGTTATTTTATAAAACCTTTCCTAAAAGCACATACGTTTCCGAAGCTCAATTTTTATCTGCATATTGTATGTACTTAGAATCACCTTCCTATTCGCTCGATCAAACAAATTCAATTACTGCTATTAAAGAATTACAATTATTTGTTAATACCAATCCCAAAAGCGATTCTATTGCAACTTGCAATAAATTAATTGACGATCTTCGTGCTAAACTGGAAATAAAAGAATTCGAAATTTCAAAATTATATTACAAAACAGAAAATTATAAAGCAGCTATTGTTGCCTTTGAAAATACCGTGAAAAATTACCCTAATTCTGTTTTTAAGGAAGAATGTTTATATTATATTTTAAAAGCAAACTATTTGTATGCAAACTTCAGTATCTCATCAAAAAAGATGGATCGTTTTCAGTCGACTGTTGAAGCATATAATAATTTCATATCGGAATATCCTCAGTCAAAATACCTAAAAGAAGCTGAAAATATTAATAAAACAGCATTAAAAGAAATCAACAAAATAAATAATTCCAAATCATAAATCAGTATGGATTATAAAAAAGTAAAAACAGATACAAATACCGTTACCAGAGAAATAACAGATTTTGTTAAACCAACGGGTAATATTTACGAAACAGTAGTTGTTCTTTCCAAACGAGCAAATCAAATTGGGTTAGAAATGAAAGAAGAACTTAACAGTAAACTTTCCGAATTTGCATCTGCTACCGATAATTTAGAAGAAGTATTTGAAAATAGAGAACAAATAGAAATTGCTAAATACTACGAACATTTACCGAAACCTACGCTTATTGCTATTCATGAATTTTTAAACGGACAAATATATTTTAGAAATCCGGCAAAAGACGTGCTTTCATAATATATCTAAAATGCTGAAAGGCAAAAAGATTTTATTGGGAATAAGCGGAGGAATTGCTGCATATAAATCAGCATTCCTTATTAGGCTACTTCAAAAAGCAGGTGCCGAAGTTAAGGTAGTTTGCACCCATAACGCCCTCGAATTTATTACTCCTATTACGCTGGAAACACTTTCACGCAATAAAATTTATTCCGACTTATTTAGTAAAAACAACGATTATTCAACCGAACATATTTCGCTTACCGATTGGGCCGATATTTTTATTGTTGCTCCTGCAACAGCTAATATTATAGGTAAATTAGCCAACGGTATTGCCGACGATGCGCTTTCTACATCACTGATTGCTTTTAATAAAAAAATATACCTTGCCCCATCTATGAACTGTAAAATGGTTCAACATTTTGCGGTACAAAAGAATTTAAGCTACTTAAAAGAAAACAAAATAGAAATAATTGAACCTGCTGAAGGATTTCTAGCCTGCGGATATGAAGGCTCCGGACGAATGGAAGAGCCTGAACAAATTATTCGCTTTATTGAAAATGATTTAAAAAAAAAATCAAAACTAAACGGTAAGAAATTTTTAGTAACAGCTGGTCCAACGTACGAAGCAATAGACCCTGTAAGATTTATCGGCAACAGATCATCGGGAATGATGGGGTTTTGTATTGCCGAAGAAATTGCATTAAATGGAGGAAGTGTTACACTTGTTAGCGGACCTACTCATTTACAAATTAACAACCCATTAATCAAGCGTATAGATGTAAGTTGTGCAGAAGAAATGCTAGATGCTTGTATGACTCATTTTAATGATTCAGACATTACTATTATGGCCGCAGCTGTTGCTGATTACACACCTGAAAACAAAATAAATCAAAAAATTAAAAAGTCATCCGACGAACTCATACTAAAATTAAAATCTACCACCGATATATTAGCAGCTCTCGGGAAAAAGAAAAAAAAGAATCAAGTCTTAATTGGGTTTTCTCTCGAAACTAACAATGAGTTGGAAAATGCAAAAAACAAACTAAAACGTAAAAACCTCGACTTCATTGTTTTAAATTCACTTAATGATAAAGGTGCCGGTTTTGAATTTAGCACAAATAAAATAACAATTATCGACAATCATAATAATATTACTAATTTTGAGTTAAAAGATAAAAAAGAAGTTGCAAAAGATATTGTCAATAAAATAATATCCCTTTTAAAATGATTAAGATACTTAAATATACATACGTTCTAATTATTGGCGTATTTTTACTTTCTACTAATAAAGCTTATTCCCAAGAGCTGAATTGTATTGTTAGTGTAAATACGCAACAGATTCAGTCGAGCGATAAAAAAATTTACGAAACATTACAAGCATCCATTTATGAATTTATGAATTCTAAAAAATGGACCAATTACACCTATGAAACTGAAGAAAAAATAGAATGTACTATTATGCTGACTATATCGAGTAAAGAAGCTGATCAGTTTAAAGGAACATTACAAGTACAGTCGAGAAGACCTATTTATAAAAGCGCTTATAATTCTGTTTTGCTAAATATGATTGATAAAGATATTCAATTTAATTACATAGAATATCAGCCCCTCGACTATAATGAAGGTACATTTACCTCTAATCTAACATCACTTTTAGCTTATTATGCCAACTTAATTATCGGATACGATTTCGATTCCTATCAATTGCTTGGCGGCAATCCTTATTTTGAAAAAGCACAGAGCATTATTACATCGGCGCAAAGCACTGCAGATCCGGGATGGAAAGGGTACGAAAGTTCTTCTCAGAAAAACAGATATTGGCTCATTGAAAATTTATTGAATAATGTTTACAGTCCTGTCCGCGAAGCTGTTTATAATTATCACCGAAAAGGATTGGACATGTTAATTGATAATGCCGTTACCGGAAAAGCCGCTATTACCGCTTCTTTCGATAAACTTAAAACGGTACATGAAAACAAACCCGGTTCATACCTCATGCAATTGTTTTTTATTGCCAAAACCGATGAAATTTTAAATATTTTTACCAATAATACCATTAGTACTACCGATAAAACCAAAGTAGTGGATATTTGTAAAAAAATAGACCCGACCAATTCAAATAAGTACAACCAGATAAATAAATAAAAACTTCGTTTTTTACGAAGCCGTATTTTCTTCTGTTTCTAATAAATATTTGTTGTATTTTTAACCAAATTTCAATTCCTGCATTATGAAAAAGTTGCTATTTTCCCTTCTCGTTTTTGGATCATTTATGTATTCATGTTCTGAAAAAACAAATAAATCAAATTTAATAAGGGTAGGTGTTTTCGATGGACATGGCGGTGCACAAACCTGTATATGGGAAACAATAGAAGCAGTAAAGATTGATACCGGTATGCTCGTAACAGCTATAACATCGGCAGATATCGCTTCCGGATGTCTGGACACATTAGATGCCATCATCATTCCCGGAGGAGGAGGTTCTCGTCAGTTTTTAAATTTGGGATATGAAAACCATTTAAAAATAAAAGAATTTGTAAAAGCAGGACATGGTATTGTTGGCATTTGTGCCGGCGCCTATTTACTCACGAACACCCCTGAATATGCCTGTCTGCAGATGAATGGAGCACAAGGCATCGATATAGAACATGACAACCGCGGACATGGATTAGCCAAATTTACATTGAACGAAGCAGGAAAGAAAATTTTCCCCGAACTAGCGAATCGCGATACTTGTTTTGTTTATTATTATGAAGGACCGGTATTGGTAGATGCTCCTGATTCTATTACATATAAAACATTTGCTGTAATGCAAAGCGACGTACATGAAGAAGGCGATGCCCCCAGTAATATGACCAATAACAAACCATTTTTTATTGGCAACACCTATGGCAAAGGAAAAGTTTTCAGCAGCATTGCACACCCCGAAGCAACTCCCGGAATGAGATGGCTAATACCCCGTATGGTACGTTGGACATTGAATAAAGAAACAATAACATACCCTGAAAATTGCGTAAGACCTGACTTATTTAATAAAGAAATACTATTTACCAAAGAAATGCTTAAAAAAGAAGCCTCTTTATATAGTGTTTTATTATACGGAAAAGAAGCAGAAAAAAAAGAAGCTTTAAACTACTTACAATCCACTATTTCATGGGATGCCAAGCGGTGGGTACAAGGACTATTATATGACTCTTCGGCGAACATAAGAGTATTGGCAGCCGAATATATTTCCAATTCGGAATTTACCCATTATTTTCCCGATATACAAGCGGCATATAATAATGAAAAAGATAAAGAAGCCAAAGAAAAAATAGAGAAAGCCTTATCTTTTTTAAAAATGGAATAGCACTCTTTTTAAAAATAATAGTAAACTTCGATTAATCTACCATTAGAGCAAATCAAGCGGACTTTTTATTTTAGATTTTGAAATATCAACAATATGCGTATAAATTTCAGTTGTTTTTACAGATTGATGTCCTAATAATTCCTGAATATATCGGATATCTGTTCCGTTTTCAAGCAAATGCGTGGCAAAACTATGTCTCAGCATGTGTGGTGTTACCGACTTCCTAATCCCGGCCTTCCTTGCTGTATCGCGCACCACAGCCTGTACACTTCGCTCCGAGTATTGTCCGCCATGCTGGCCTTCAAACAAAAACTCCGATGGGAACCATGTTTTATAATATTTTCTAAGATGGGCAAGCAGCACGGCAGACAACATTACCTTTCGGTCTTTTTTTCCTTTTGCCATTCGAATATGTATTATCATGCTACTGGAATCAATGTCGGAAATTTTCAAGTTCAGCAACTCACTCAACCGCAAACCACCTGAATACAACAATTCAATAATGCATGTGTGTTTAATATTGTTTTCCACTTCGAGCATACGTTTAATTTCCGCCTTGCTTAAATATTCGGGCAAGGCATGTGTTTTTCGTTTGGGATAAAGATGTTTAAGATTAATTGTTTTATTAAGCACCAAAGAATAGAATTTTTCAATACTTGCAATAGTCATTCTCTGATAGGAATCTCCAATATTCTTCTTTTTAATAAGCCAAAAGACATATTTTTCTACAACCGTAGCTGAAATATGCTTAGGGTGTATAAATTTCTTAGAGGCTAATTGTAAAAACTGTGAAACACAGCTTTTATAATTCTCGTTGGTTGCGTTACTGTATCGCTGAATAATAAGTTTTTTTTCAAAAAGTAATAGCCAATTTTGCACGTCCATGTTAATAAATCTTAAGTTGTACAAATATAATTAATACTGCGTAATAAAAACATTTTATTTATTTAATTATTTGTATAACAAATATATATAATTATTTATAAATTGATAGACGCAATAGTTAAGATTTGCATTTACGCAATAACTATATTTGTATTGCGTCTACCAAACGTTATAGCCAATGCAAAATTAATGACAGACAAAATTATTATTACAGACAAAAACAAATTTCCTGACAGATTTATGCAACCTGACTCGACACAGACAGACAAAAAAGAAAATAAAATTTGCCGACGCTTCGCATTTTTAAAAATTTCTTGCAAGCGCACATTGCACACATTTGCTTTTGCCCAACCGCACAGAGCCTACACTTCGCAAAAGCAAAAGAGTGCAATCTTGCCAACCCGCATTTTTATTAGTTTTATTTTATATTGGTGTAACCTGACAGATATAAAACATATAAAAGTGTAAAACTATGGAAAACTTAAAAGAAACTCTTAAAAGTATTTGGACAAAAGAAATAGAAATTAGATTTAATAAAGGTTTAATTACTTATGAAAGACAATTGCAGGCTGAATTATATCGTTTGTTAAAAAAGGAATTAAACGATGAAGAAAAATATGAAGTATGGGTAGAACCAGTATTATATAAGATTTTCCCATGGCATATAATAAAACCTGATATTATTATTACTAATGAAAAGGAAAAGTTAATAATAGGCATAATAGAAATTAAATTTAAACCATGGGAAGAGATTAATTCTAAACATGATTTAAAAAAACTTAAAGGAATAAATGATCATCAAAAAAAAGAAGTTAATTTAAAAGTTACATTAGGATATAATAAGCCTTATTCATCGAATTTGGAAGAACAAAAAAATTCTTCTCGGGAATATACATTTAATGCTGACTACTTAAATGTTATTATTGCTTTTGGTAATGATAGTCATGCTTTTGAAATTAATGAAGATGAAAAACCAAATAACTTTTTGCATTTGATTGGGTACATTGATAATTCTCAACATGATTCTGTATTTAGGATTAAGTAATAAACTATGAAAAAAATTTATTTTATTTTAATTGCTTTATTTATATTAAACATAGCAAAAGCACAGCGATGGACTACTTACACAACATCAAACGGTCTGGTAAATAATAATATTCAAGCCATTGCTATAGATGCACAGGGCAATAAATGGTTTGGAACAGAAGGAGGTGTATCAAAGTTTGATGGCACTAACTGGACAACTTATACAACAGCAAACGGTTTGACTTTTAATAGTGTTTCTGCTATTGCAATAGATTCTCAGGGCAACAAATGGTTTGGAACATTGGGCGGGGGCATATCAAAGTTTGATGGGGCTAACTGGACAACTTATAAAACAGCAAACGGTTTAGCTAATAATAGCGTTACTGCTATTGCCATAGATGCACAGGGCAATAAATGGTTTGGAACAGAAGGAGGGGTATCAAAGTTTAATGGCACTAACTGGACTACTTATACAACAGCAAACGGTTTGACAAATAATTTAGTCCAAGCCATTGCCATAGATGCCAAAGGAAATAAATGGTTTGGAACTTTAGGCGGGGGCATATCAAAGTTTGATGGTACTAACTGGACTTCTTATAAAACAAACAACGATTTACCTACTGCTTATGTTTTTGCCATTGCCATAGATAATAAAGGAAATAAATGGTTTGGAACATACGGGGGAGTTTTAAAGTTTGATGGCGCTAATTGGACTACTTATACTACTGACGATGGTTTAGCTAATAATTTTGTTCAAGCTATTGCAATAGATACTAAAGGTAATAAATGGTTCGCAACATATAATAGTGCTTCTAAAAAAGGATGTGGGGTGACAAAGTTTGATGGTATTAATTGGATTACATATACAACAAATGATGGTTTAGCTAATAATTGGGTCTTATCCATTGCCATAGATGCTAAAGGTTATAAATGGTTTGGGACAGCATCTAGTGGTGGTGTTACAAAGTTTGATGATATTACAACAGCAAAAGAATTTGCAGAAAAACAAAAAGAAGAAAATGATAAAAATGAAAAGTATGTGAATTTAATATTACAAGGAGATAGTGCTTTTAAATACAAGAATTATTCTTTTGCTCAGCAACAATATACTTTAGCCTTAGAATTAAAATCATTTGAAGAATATCCATCAAAACAAATAAAGGAAATAAAAACTATTTTGACCTATATCAAAGATAGGAAAACAAAAGTTTATGATTACAAAGAAGTATATTTAACTGAATATAACAAAATGTATGACACATTACAAAAAAATATTCAGGAACAGTTATCATTATCTAACAGCACTGGAATAGTAAAAATACAAGTGATTTTAAAAGTGGATTCATTAGAACATTTTGAAATAAAAATTTCCAATCCTTTAAATGCAAATAATGAAATCATAAATAATATTCAAGATGTCGTAAATAAATACAAACTAAATGAAATACCTGAAAACAGTTACCTTGTTAATGCAGTAGCCACTT
>DAOLWT010000052.1:0-10670 GCA_035421345.1 Bacteroidales bacterium | reverse complement strand
ACTACTTTAGGAGAATGAGTAAAAATACTCATTCCATCTTCAACTGGGTAAGAACAAGAAGTGATTAATTTACCACTTCCTTCTAATTCTACCAAGCACATTCTGCAGGCTCCACTAGGAAACATTCCTTTAATATGACATAAAGTAGGTATTTTTATCCCTTGCCTTTCAATAGTATCTAATAAATATTCTCCTTTATTAGCTTCTGCAGGTTTTCCATTTATTTTTATATGAATACTCATGATGTTTTAGTATAATTAAATTATTTTGGTGAAATAGCATTAAAATTACAAATGGTAGCACACGTGCCACATCCAATACATTTTTCTTCAATAATGTAATGTGGGTTTTTCTTGCTTCCAACAATAGCCATGGTAGGGCATTTTTTGGTACATGCGGTACAACCGGTACATTTAGTAGCATCAATTACAAATGTTCTTAAATCGGTACATACATTAGCACGACATTCACGTTCGAAAATGTGTTCTTCATATTCGTGGCGGAACCATCTTATGGTGCTTAAAACAGGGTTTGGAGCAGTTTGTCCGAGACCGCATAACGATGTTTCTTTTATAACTTTAGCTAGACTTTCTAATTGGGTAACACCTTGAAAACGTTCCAGCGCTTGTCTGTTATCATCGGTAGATGGTTTAGATGTAATGCTGTTTAATATTTCCAACATTCTTTTTGTTCCTTCGCGACAAGGGATACATTTACCACAACTTTCTCTTTGAATAAAATCCATAAAGAATTTTGCCACATCCACCATACAGGTATCTTCATCCATTACAACAAGCCCTCCGGATCCCATCATGGCACCAGCTTTAATAAGCGGTTCGTAATCAATTTCAATATTTAAATTCTCTTCTGTTATACAACCACCAGAAGGTCCTCCGATTTGAACAGCTTTAAATTTTTTATTGTTTTTTATTCCGCCGGCAATATCAAATAAAATTTCTCTTATTGTAGTTCCCATGGGTATTTCAACAAGGCCGGTTTTAGCGATTTTTCCAGAAAGAGCAAATACTTTTGTTCCTTTGCTTTTTTCAGTACCAATAGCTGTAAACCAATCTAGGCCATTAGAAATAATAGCAGGCACATTTGAAAATGTTTCTACGTTATTAATAACAGTAGGTTTGTTAAATAATCCACTAACTGAAGGGTAGGGAGGCCTTGGCCTTGGCATACCGCGTTTCCCCTCAATGCTGTGTATTAATGCGGTTTCTTCTCCACAAACAAATGCACCTGCTCCTTTTTTAATCTTTATATCAAAATCAAAATTGGTATTTAAAATATTTTTGCCAAGAAGACCATATTCTTTGGCATCTTTAATGGCTTTTATTAAACGTTCTATGGCTAGCGGATATTCGGCACGAATATAAATGTATCCATAATTAGCGCCTATAGCATACCCTCCAACAATCATTCCTTCTAATAAACGGTGAGGGTCACCTTCAATTACAGCTCTATCCATAAAAGCACCTGGATCGCCTTCGTCTGCATTGCAGATAATATATTTTTCTTTCCCTTCTTGTATTTGGGCTAATGACCATTTTCTACCAGTAGGGAATCCACCGCCTCCTCTACCTCTTAAGCCACTTAGTTCAATCATTTTACAAACATCAATAGGTTTGTTGTTTGTTAATGTTTTATAAAGACTTCCATAACCTCCACTAGCAATATAATCTTCTATACGTTGAGGATCAATAATACCGCAATTTTTTAACACAACACGTTTCTGTTTTTTAAAGAAACTGTGATCATTAATAGATGGAATGTTTTTCCAAGCTTCCGAAGATTCAGATTTAAACTGTCCGATAACTTGTTTGGTAGGGATTTTACTTTCTCTAACACTATCTAATAAATCTGTTACTTTTTCTGCTGTAATATTTTCAAACGAAACCCTGCTTTTTCCAGGCAACATAATATCTACAATAGGTTCTGCTGTACATAATCCGATACATCCCGTTTCGATAATATTTACGTTCCATTTGTTGGTCTTACAATACTCTTTAATTGCTAGCAGTGTTTTTCCTGCACCTGCACCAAGTCCACATGTTCCAGCTCCTACAAAAATGGTTGGTTCTGATACTTTTTCTCGCTTATTTAAAGTTAAAATTTTTTCAACTTCAGCACTTAAATGAGAAGTGTCCTTATTCGATAAATGTTTTTTTAATAAATCTTTGTTGTTGTTCATGATTAATTCTCCTTTATCCTGAAGTTTTCAATAATTTCTTTAAGTGAATCAACGGTAACTTTGGCGAAAAACTCTCCATTAATATTAATTACAGGGGCTAATCCACATGCACCAATACAAGCTACTACTTCAATGCTGAATAGTTTGTCGCGCGTGGTCTGTCCTGCTTTAATTTTAAGTGTTTTCTCTAATTCCTTTAAAACAGTGGAAGAACCAAGTACATGGCATGCAGTTCCCCTGCAGACCAAAATATGGTATTTTCCATTTGGTTGAAATCGGAATTGATTGTAGAACGTGGCAACACCGTATATTTTACTCGTAGCAATATTCAGTGTTTTGCCAACTTTTACAATTGCGTTTTCCGAAAGAAATCCATCTGCATCTTGTATGTTTTGCAAGATTGGTATCAGAGAATCTACTTTAGCTCCTTCGAACTCTTGTAATATTTGATCAATTTTTTCCATGATAATTTTTAAATCGTTAGCTTTTATATTTGTTATTCATTTTTAGCTATCATCAATACCGCATTATTTTTGCGGTATGGTTTTGTTTCTTTTCTTTAAAATTTTTTCTATCTCAGGAATTAATTTATTAACATCAACCGGTTTGCTTAAAAATCCATCAACAGGGAACCAAATCGATTTACCGTTTTCTGATAAGTAGTCAATTCCAGCATTATTTGAAACAATATCTTTAACTAGAAGTACATATAATTCTTTAAAACCTGGATTTTTTCTAAATTCCCTGGCCATATCTTGAACTGAAGAGTTTGTTGTAACCAATACATCGATAGATGTTTGCATTAAAATTGGAATTTTTTTCAATTCAGGGTCATCGTTAATTTCTTTTGCCATTTCAAACCCTTCGTATTGGGTTGTCATCATTACATCTAATATTGCAAGATCCGGTTTTTCTTCTCGAAGTTTTTTCATTCCTTCAATTTTATCATTAGCAGTTATAACACTATAACCGTTTTTAGTTAAAATTGCTTGAAGTACATAGATAATATCTACGTCATCGTCTACTAATAAAATTTTAGTTGTTTTCATAATAGTTAAGTTTAAATTGTTGGTTAATTGATTAATATGAATTATAGGGATTTCTTGTTCTTGTATAACGGTCGTAATTGCTTTTTCTAGTTCAATACGAGATATGTTTTTCTTAAGAAAACAATTTACACCGGCATTAATAATGGACTTTGTATAGCTTAAATCACTAAATGTAGTAAGTCCGATTATTTTTAAAGAAGTGAATTTTTTTACAATAGTATTACATAGTGTAATTCCATTTGTCCCTGGTAATTCAATATCTAAAAGAATTAAGTGAGGGGATGTTGTTTTTAAGATTTCCATTAGTTCTATTCCTGATGAAACATCTCCAATAACAATAACGCCATCCATTTTGGAAAGAACAGTTATAAGGCTTTCCCTATAAATATTATTTCCTTCTGCAACAACTATTTTAACCTCTTTTTTCATATTGAACTTTACTCTTTACAAAAATAAATATGTTTTATTTCTTGTATTAGGGAGATTGTTATGAAAATTAAATGGAATAATAGGTAATAATTTACTTATTATCCGGTAGTAATAAGCAATATTAATTGCGTAAAAGTACTGGTTTTTTTCTTCTTTAAATCGTATATAGCTTGTTTTTAATGATATAAGAAAGTAATTGGATGGTACTTTTACATCCTGTTTTAGATAATAGATTCGATTTGTGACCAACAACAGTTCTTTCGCTAATAAATAATTTATCTGCTATTTCTTTATTACTTAATCCTTCGAATGAATATTTAATGATTTCGCTTTCTCTCTGTGTAAGCTTAATATCTGAATTATTATGTTTTTCGGGATTACTTATTTTTTTAGTAAAGTATTTGAAAAGCTCTTCCGAGTAGTAGTTGTTCCCTTCAATCACCGATTTTAATGCTTTGTCTAACGATTCTTTGGTTATATTCTTTAGTAAAAACCCTTTTACTCCTGCATCAATCATGCTTTCAATATATTCTTCATTATTGAACATGGTTAAGGCAATAATTTTTAATTTGGGGTTTATAATTAATGCTTTTTTTGTTGCTTCAATACCGTTCATAATAGGCATCTCAATATCCATTAGAACAATATCAACAGGTGTTTTTTCAAGAAACTCCAAAAAAACTTGTCCATTCGTGGCTTCATAAACAAAGCTAACATATTTCAAGCGGTTTAAAAGTAGTTTTAATCCACCCCTAAATATTTCATGATCATCAACAATAATTATGTTAACTTTTTCTTCCATTAATTTGCCATTGTAACTTGATTTGCAAAGTTATGTAAATTTATTTAATATCCATTTCTAAATTAAAACGAAAATGTGGGGTTTTTTCACTAAAACGATACATTGAATTTATTGTTTTTGCTCTACTTATAATATTTTTTATTCCCATTCCACTTTTCGAATTTAAAAGCTCTTCAGTAACAATTAATCCAACCCCATCATCTTCATAATCCAAAAATAATTTAAACGATGATAAACTTAAAGAAATATTAATATTCGAAGCGGTTGCATGTTTTAAGGTGTTATTAATAAGCTCTTCAATTATTCTATATAAAACCATTTCTATGTTAATATCTAGTTTTGTTTTGAAATTGGAATAATTAAAATTGATATTAATCTTGTTTAATAAATTGATTTTTTGAACGAGCGATTCGGTTGCTTTAATTAATCCATAATCAGTTATTACGGTCGGCATTAAATTATCGGAAATAGTACGTATGTTCGATACCGCTTCATCGAGTAGCTCATTGGTGTATTTTATTAAATTTTGTTTTTCATCAGCAGAAACATCTTCACCGTAAATTTCATTTAAATAAATTTTAATGGTATATAATAATGGACCTAGTCCATCATGTAATTCTTTTGCAAATCTTTTTCTTTCTCTTTCTTCGGCATCAATAATTGCACTTAAAATTTTTCTTTCAAATTCTTTTCTTTCGGTTATATTTCGTCCAATAGAAAATATAACTTGTTTTCCTTTATAACGTATTATTCTACTGCTAAATTCAAGGAATATTGTTTTTCCATCTTTTGTTAAATTTTCCGATTCGTAAACCAAGGTTCCTTGTTTAATTATCTTATCGATATTCTCTTTTACAGAATTTAGGTATTTACTTGTTTTAAGGTCTTCAAAATTCATTTTTTGCAATTCTTGCCTGGAATATCCCAACGTTTTTATTGCTTCTTTATTCACATCAAGAATATTCCCATTTAAATCAGCTAAAAATAGTTCATCCCCACTGTTATTAAATAATGCTCGAAATCGAATTTCTGTTTCCGCTTTTTCTAAATCTACTTTTTTTATCGTCTTTAATATTCTTTCCAAAAAAATTAAACTTATAATCATCATAATAGATATGATAATATCAATGATAGAATTATAGTTTTCAATTGAATTTTTTTCAGCACTTTGAAGATATTGGATAAACTCGGATATTCTTCGAAATGCCATTAAGGTAAATCCGATAGAAATTAGAATCCACGTTATATGACTTTTGGCTATTCTTATTATCCGAATAGCTAAAATAATTGGAATAATTTGAAAGATTATAGATAGAATTAGCCAAATATATGCGTTCATTTTTTTATTAGTTTAATGCAAAATAAGTTAAAAATTATTAGTTGTTTTATGTTTATTAATTTAATTTTAATGGATAATTAGTTATTATTTCTATTGTTGATTCTTTTATGCTTTTTAACGAATTTAAATGAGATATTATTCCAAATATTTCTGTAGAATTAGTAAAACGAATAGAGATATACTTCCAAAGATCTTTTATTTTGTTGATAGTTAAAACTTCATTATTTTTCAATTTATAGACTTCATCATAATAATCCAGAATAAATGTTAAAAAATGGTCGTTGGCGTTTTTAACTGACAAAAGATTGTTGTTTTTAATTAATTCCGGAAGTTCAGGATTCGAAAATATTCCTCTTCCAATCATCCACTTCTTAATAGTTGGGTGAAGTTGTTTCATATTTTTAAAATCGCTTAACGAAGAAATATCTCCGTTGTATATTATTTCATGTTTAAATAAAGGAAGGCATTTGCTTAACACGGCATGATTTACGTTGCCGTCGTACATTTGTGTTGCTATTCTAGGATGAACAATTATATATTCTAATGGGAAATCATTTAATACTGGTATTAATTCATATATCTCGTTTTCGCTTTTGTAACCAAGTCTGATTTTTACTGATAATTGTTGTTCAATATTAGGAAGCGTTTTTTCTAATATATCTCTAATTAATTCAGGAAAAGGAAGTAATCCGGAACCTCTTTTTTTACGACAAATACTATTTACTGGGCATCCTAAGTTCCAGTTTAATTTTTCATAACCCCAATTGGCTAAAACCTTTGCTGCTAAAACAAATAAAGTGGAATCGTTCCCCAATAATTGAGGTATAACAGGCATTTTATTCCATTCCGGACAAACATCTTTTGCTTTTCGAATAACTCCTTTTTCTCCCTGTGTTAAAGGAATAAATGGACTTATCGCCACATCTATTCCTGAATAATGCCGTTGGTAGACATTGCGAAATGTAAAATCGGTGAAACCATGTAAAGGGGCAAGAAAAATCATTAATTGAAAAAATATGAATATGTGCAAAAATACGGATTTATTAATGTTTCCAAATTTTTTATAAATTTAACATTTTTATTAAAATATGTTTAAATTCAATAATAATTATCATTGTTTTTTAAAATATGTATAATTTTATCTTTTAAATATAAAAAATATGAAACTTGGAATTATTGGTTATGGCAGAATGGGGAAATTAATTGAACAACTTGCAAAATCAAGAGGGCATGAGATTATTTCTATTATAGATGTTGATAGCAAAGATGAAATTAATAAGAATGTTGATTGTTATATTGATTTCTCAGTAGCGGATGCTTTAGATAAACACCTCCCCGTTATTTGTAATTTAAAAATTCCAATAATTATTGGTGTTACAGGGTGGAATGATAAATTGGAAAATTACAAAAAGTTATTTTTAACGAACCAAAATATTGGTATTTGGGGTGGGAATTTTTCATTAGGTGTTAATTTATTCTGGAAAGTAATTAAGCAATCTACTCAAATTTTCGATAAATTCTCAAATGAATATGATATATTAGTTCATGAATTTCATCATAAAAACAAAATCGATTCCCCTTCCGGTACAGCCATTCAAACGGCTCAAAATATTATAGATAATTCTAATCATAAAAATACGATGATAACCGAAAAATTAGACCGAAAGAGAAATGAAAACGAAATTCATGTTTCTTCATCTCGTGGTGGTAGTATTCCGGGAACCCATACCGTAATGTTTGATTCAAACTATGATACGATTGAGATTGTTCATACGGCAAGGTCTCGCGAAGGTTTTGCAATTGGAGCTATTTTAGCCGCAGAAAAAATTAGCAGTATTCCTCCGGGCTTACATAACTTTTCCGAAATATTCGATTCTATTGCTTAATATAAATAAAATATAAAAATGAAAAAACTATTTAGAGGTACTTACACAGCTGTAATAACGCCATTTACCAATGATAATAAAACAGATTGGAACGCGTTTGAGAAAATTATTGAACAACAAATTACCGGTGGGGTAGAGGGGATTGTTTTTATGGGTACTACAGGCGAAAGCCCTACATTAACAGAAGATGAACATGCGGAAATTTTAGATCGTTCTGTTCGTATTGTTAATAAAAGATGTCACGTAATTCATGGAATTGGTTCAAATAATACGAATACAGCCGTTAAGCTTTCTAAAATTGCCTCTCAGGCAGGAGCCGATGGAGTTCTGGCGGTAGTTCCTTATTATAATAAACCTACTCAGGAAGGATTGATTCAGCATTATACTACCATTGCTAATACCACGAACCTTCCTATAATTATATATAATATAAAAGGAAGAACCGGAATTAATATGGAGACTTCAACTTTGTTAAAATTGGCAGAACACAAAAATATTGTAGCTGTTAAGGAAGCCAGTGGCGATATTGCTCAAATGATTGATGTAATTAAGAAAGCTCCTGCCGATTTTAGTGTTTTGGTAGGAGACGATGGATTAATTCTACCGTTTATGGCTTGTGGTGGTGATGGTGTTATTTCCGTTATTTCTAACTGTGTACCTCGTGCAACGTCCAATTTAATTAGAACATGTATTAAGGGAGATTATGAAACAGCTCAGAAAATGTTTTATCCCCTTTTAGATATAATGAAGGTTGCTTTTATTGAATCGAATCCAATTCCAATTAAAGAGATAATGGCTCTATTGGGTTATTGTTCTCCCAATTTCCGCCTTCCACTTTGTCGTGCTTCGGAAAACGCTATGAAACAAATTATTTCTATTGTTGACTATATTAAAACTATTGAAAAATAGTTTTTTAATGTTTTTCAAATATCAATGCTCTCCTTTAAAGAGGGCATTTTTAATTTTAAATTTGTATTTTTGAAAATAATATAATTTAGAAGTTCATGACAAATGATAAAATATTATTAAATCATGGTGCCGGTGGCAAAATGACTCATGATTTAATAAGTAAACTGTTTTTTAACTATTTCAATAATGAAATACTTCAAAATCAAACTGATTCTGCCATATTGCACGTGTCGACAAGCGATTTAGCCTATACAACCGATTCTTACGTTGTTGACCCCATTTTTTTCCCGGGAGGCAATATCGGAAAACTTGCTGTTTGTGGTACCGTTAACGATTTAGCTGTATCGGGAGCAAAACCCTTGTATTTAAGTTGTGGATTTATACTCGAAGAAGGATTGCTTTTTTCCGACTTGGAAATGATTGTTAAAACAATGGCTGAAGAAGCAATGAAAGCAAATGTGAAAATTGTTACAGGCGATACAAAAGTAGTTGATAAAGGAAAGTGCGATAAAATATTTATTAATACGTCGGGAATAGGAATACTGCAAGAGAAACATAAAAATATCAGTTTCGGAAATAATATTCAAGTTGGAGATAAAATAATTGTTAACGGGACTATTGGGGATCATGGTACAGCCATCCTTTGTGCTAGAAACAGCATTGAATATACCAATAGTGTTATTTCGGATTGTGCTTCATTAAATAATCTTATTTCAGAAGTTCTCGCAATTTCGGAGAATGTAAAATTTATGCGAGATGCAACACGAGGGGGCTTAGCTACTGTATTATGTGAACTCAGTGAAAAGCATAATAAAGGGATTGAGTTAACAGAAGATTTAATACCTGTACAAGAAAATGTTCGCGGATTATGCGAAGTGTTTGGGTTTGATCCATTATACATGGCAAACGAGGGAAAAGTGGTGATGATTGTTGCAGAAAAGGATGCTGAAAATATTATTCGAGTAATGAGAAAAAATCCCCTTGGAAAAAATGCTACCATTATTGGAGAAATAACTGATCGAAATAAAGGGATGGTTACTGTTACCACTGGAATAGGGGGTACACGTATTGTGGATATGTTGGCAGGCGAACAATTACCTAGAATTTGTTAAGTGAAAATTTATTGCTATTAAACGTATATTTTCCTAAAAATGCATGAATTAAGTATAGCTCAAAACATAGTTGAAATAGTAGTTGATTATGTTGCTAAAACAAAATCGAAACAAGTAAAAGAAGTTTGCATCGATGTTGGTGCCGTTTCAGGAGTTGTTCCCGAAACCCTTGAGTTTGCATGGGAAGAATCTGTGAGAAATACCATTGTACAAGGGGCTATCTTAAAAATAAATTATATTGAAGCAAAAGCATTATGTACAAAATGCCAAAAGGAATTTATGTTACCCGATATTTATACCTTATGTCCTTTTTGTAATAATTTAGACTTTGATATTATTATGGGGAAAGAATTGAGTGTGAAATCGATAAAAGTTTTATAACTTTGTATAAACAATTTAAAAAAATAATTAAATGTGTGATACATGCGGCTGTGGTCAAGGGGATGACCATATTACAATGAGAAAACCCGGAGAAGAACATCATGAAGAACATACACATGAATTTGAACATGACGGAGAGGAGCATAAACATACACACCATCATAAATTTAAACATACACACAACGGTCATGAACATTCTCATGAACATGAGATCACAATAGAGCAGGATATTTTAGGGAAGAATAATAAATTGGCGGAACGGAATCGGGGTTATTTTGAAGCTAAAAATATTTTTTCTTTAAACTTGGTTAGTTCACCGGGTTCAGGAAAGACAAGTCTTTTAGAGAGAACAATTCATGAATTAAAAAAGGAAATTTCTTTTTTTGTAATTGAAGGCGATCAACAAACAATGAATGATGCTAATCGAATTCATGCTACCGGAGCTCCTGTTATTCAAATAAACACCGGAAATGGCTGTCATTTAGATGCAGAAATGATTCATAAAGCAGTCAAAAAATTAGATATTACAGAAAATTCGGTATTAATTATTGAAAATGTAGGAAATT
>DAOLWT010000051.1:0-10682 GCA_035421345.1 Bacteroidales bacterium | reverse complement strand
GCCTGCCGGGCAAGGCAGGGAATCTAGGCAAAATCCCGCCTGCCATTTATTGAATATTTGGCATTTTTTATCTATATTAATTTTTAACATTGGGTATTGGATATTTATAATTATCAAATTTAATTTCATCAATTTTTCGCAATATTAAATCGCCAGTTTAGGTTAAAAATAGGTATGTAGAGGTTCGCAGAGAACAAGGTAATGAGGGTATTTCGGGGTGTGTCACACAGAGGAGGACGACGATAGGAGTCCGTCTCGAAGTGGGACTGCTCGTAGATAAAGTTTAATTGTATAATTTATCGATAATGCTTAACTATCGTGCTTTATCTACTCTCAGTCAGAATTCGACACGCAACGCTTTTTCTTATTTACTTTTTGTCTTGATACAAAAAGTAACAAAAAGATCAAGACGAATCGAAGCTTCAGCCCTCTCTGAAATTTTAATAGAATTTTATAGCAAAGTAACAGCCCACCTAAATTAGCGGGCTGCTTTGCTCAAATTCTAATTAAAATTTCATTCACGCTTGCACTGTCCTCGCTATTTTGCCTGGCTTGCGCGCATATATTGAATATTTGGCATTAATATTTTTCGAGATATTATACTTTTTTAGATTTTATGTTTGAGTTTTTTAGTAAAAAAAATTCTTGACTGTCTTTTTAGTGCTAGGCATGAAGACAGGGCTGTCAGGAAATTTCTTCAATTTGATTAAAAACATGGTATTCTAATCAACAAATTATCTGCGAGTTATGAATAAGCTAGATTGATTATAAAATTTAAAATATCCGTTGGATTATTTTAAATTTACAATTGGTATAACCTCTTATTTTCGTTTATTATTAAAGGAATTGTTCACAAAAGGAAGTAATTTTAATAAAATATAAAATTTGTTAAACAATGATTAACTTTGCAAAAAATAAAATAAAATTATAAAGTCTACGTTATTTATAGAATTCATCCATTTAATTAAATTGAAAAGAATTATAAGTTATATTATTTGTTTATGTTTTCTGGTATTAATTCCATTTTTTTCTCATGCGCAAAAAAAACCACGTATTGAGAATCTTCCTAAGTACGATTTAAAACCCTATCATTTCGGGTTTCTATTAGCGTTAAATCAAATGGATTTTATTATTAAACCCAACAAGAACTTTTCAAGTTCCGATTCATTATTAGTTCTTGAAGCAGAACCGCAGCTTGGGTTTAATATTGGCATTATATCTAATTTACGTTTAGGTAATTATACCGACCTTCGGTTCCTGCCTACCCTTTCTTTTGGAGAACGAATATTAGAATATACCATTAAAACCGATTCGAATACAACAGAATTAACTAAGAAAAAAATTGAATCCACCTATTTAGATTTTCCATTTTTATTTAAATATAAGTCCAAAAGACTTAACAATGTTCGCTCTTATATCATAGGGGGTGTTCAATATAGTTTAGATCTAGCGTCACAAGCTAAAAAGAAGCAAAACAACTTGGAACTTGTTCGAATTAAATCGAATGATATTATGTGCCAGATTGGTATTGGATTCGATTTTTATACCGAATATTTTAAGTTTGCGACAGAAATAAAAATGTCGTACGGACTTAAAGATTTAATTGTAAGGGATAATACGATGTTAACAAATTCTATTGAACGATTAAATTCGAAAATTTTTCAACTTTCATTTTTATTTGAATAAGACTTTATGAAACAACTTTTAACGCTCCCTTTTCTCCCTCATGAATCAGCAGACACAACTCATTTTAAGGAATACATCTCAGCAAAAACAGATATCCCACTAGAAGACATCAATGCCTATCGTATTCTAAAACGTGCCATTGATGCTCGTCAAAGAAAAATTCTAATTCATTACACCTTTGAAGTTTTTATTCAAGAAAACCCTTCATATAACAAACCCTATTCATGGGAGTACAAAAATGTAAGTAATTCCAAACCGGTTATTATTGTTGGAGCCGGGCCTGCCGGACTTTATGCGGCATTACGCTTTATTGAGTTGGGGATAAAACCAATTATTATAGAAAGAGGGAAAGCTGTTGAAGAACGAAAACATGATATTGCCGCTATTAACAGAGAAAGAAAAATAAATCCGGATTCAAATTATTGTTTTGGAGAAGGGGGAGCAGGCACCTATTCAGACGGGAAATTATATACCCGTTCAACAAAACGAGGCGATGTGCAACGAATATTGCATATTTTACATGAACATGGAGCATCCGAAGATATTTTAATAGATACCCATGCTCATATTGGTACCGATAAACTACCTAAAATAATTTCAAATATTCGAAATACTATTTTAGAAAATGGAGGTGAAATTTTATTTGGACAACGCGTTACCGATTTCATTATAAAAGGCAAGCATATTCATGGTGTTATTACAAACCACACCAACGAACATACTGCATCAGCGGTGATACTTGCTAATGGACATTCTGCCCGAGATATTTACGAACTTTTATATAATAAAAAAATATTAATCGAGCCCAAATCATTTGCAGTAGGTGTTCGCATAGAACATCCTCAAGAATTAATTAATTCAATTCAATATCACAGCAACGAAATAAACCCTTACCTCCCAGCTGCATCATATAGTTTAGCATGTCAATCCGAAGGCAAAGGCGTGTTTTCTTTTTGTATGTGTCCCGGAGGATCTATTGTTACAGCATCTACATCAGAAAATGAACTGGTATTAAATGGCATGTCGAACGCTCAGCGAAACCTTCCATTTGCGAATGCAGGAATGGTAGTTACGGTAGACGAAAATGATTTTGCGAACTACAACGATATGGGCGCATTGAAAGGTATTATGTTTCAGAAAAAGCTGGAAGAAAATGCCTTTATTGCCGGCGGATCCAATTACACTGCTCCAGCCCAACGTATGTGTGATTTTATGGAAAATAAAATTTCCTCTTCTCTTACGAAATCATCCTATTATAACGGATTAAAAAGTGTTGCTTTACACGAATTCATTCCTCCGTTTATTACCAAACGTTTACAACAAGCATTTTCTGTTTTTAATCAGAAGATGAAAGGCTTTCTTACAAACGAAGCCATTTTACTTGGTGTAGAAACCAGAACATCATCGCCGATTAGAATACCCAGAGATAAAGAAACCTTAGAACATATTGAAATAGCAGGATTATTTCCTTGTGGAGAAGGTTCAGGTTATGCCGGAGGAATTGTATCATCGGCTATCGACGGTGAAAGATGTGCAGAACAAGCTGCTAAAAAATTAAACAGCTAATTTTGGATAATTCATACGATACCCGTATTTTTGTTTAATATAAAGAAAATAAAATGACGGATCAGGACTTAAAAAAATTACCTCTCGCTGAAAAAATTATAGAAAAAGGAGGGTTAAAATTAAACGTTTACAACAATACGCTAGATTCTTTTAACGACCTTAAAGTGGTTGCCAAAGAAATGATTGAAACCTTAAGTAAAAAAATAAATAAAGAAGATAAACGAATAGAATTCGATTATACCGAAAGAAGTACCTTTGAAGCGGAACTTAAGTTTGGTAGCGATATGTTAGTTATGTCGATGCACACCAACATTTTTGAATTTCCTCGAGAACACGATATTATGCACCTTTCCTATATAAAAAAAGATGTTACTCGTTCCTATTGCGGAATTATTAATCTTTATAATTTCTTATCCGATTCGTTTAAATATAACCGAATTAACGATGTTGGTTACTTGGTAGCACGTATTTTTATTAATAAAGATTATCATTATTTTGTAGAAGGAAAACGTCAAATAGGGTTGCTTTATAATAATTTTGCTAAATCAAAAATTGATCGAAATGCACTAAAACGTATCTTAGAAACATCTATGAATTATTGCGTTGATTTTGATTTATTAACACCTGTTTACGATAGCGTAAAACTAGTTAGTCTCTCCGAAAAACTAGAGAACTCCATGAATCTAAAAACCGGTAAACGTTTGGGATTTCGCTTTCAAGTTGACCACGACGATTCAGAATAAAAAAATAAATAAATTATTTATTTTTTAGTTTCTTTATTACACTAAACGCTTTTTCAACATCGGCATCTCTTACAATAATTGAAAATTCGTTGGTAGTAGAAATTATATTGATTATATTAATTCCATCCCACGCTAATGCTTGTAATATATGATAGTAAAATCCGGGAGTTTGCACATTCATTTTAGGCAATCTTAAGGTAATAGAAGAAAGATTTGTTTCTACAGAAACCTTTATTTCTTTTTCAAAAAAATCATGAAACTTTTTCACCAGCGTATTACTAACAACATAATCTGTTTCAAATAATCCATGGACATATGTAAAAAATATTTCATTTGTTAATGATATTTTATTCACAAACGTAACATAGCGATTAAATAAGGTTTCCGAATTTTTATATGTAAATTCCGACAAGCCGGATCTAACAAAAATATCGCTTATATTATTTAAACATAACTTTAATTTTCGCGATATAGTTACTTCCTTTTCTTGTGTATACCTCTGTAGCGACATAATAATAGCGCCAGGTTGAACATCTTTTTTTAATATTTCTTCTATTTCAGGTTTCATTATACGTGCCAAGGAAGAAATGTTAATAATCCCTTTTTGTAATGCTTCTAATATAAATGGTTGATGACTAACCAGTTTATATACACATTCTGATATAGTTTGCATAATTTTGTTAATTTTTAAACACAAAGTTAATTATTTGTTCAATATGTATAAATATTTTTTTACTATATTTTATAAACATAATTTTGCATTTATAAATTTTTCACGATGCACCTTAATTCAAATAACATTTATCAAATTGATAATATTGCTGTAACAGAACTCTGTAGCAAATATGAACTTCCATTATACGTATATAATGGCGACGCTATGATTACTCAGTTACAGAAACTAAAAAACGCTTTTAGCATTGAACACTTAAAAGTAAATTATGCTTGTAAAGCACTTACAAATATTAACATTTTAAAATTATTTCAAAAAGGGGGAACCGGATTAGATACCGTATCAATTCAGGAAGTATGGACAGGTCTTCGTGCCGGGTTTTCGCCTCATGATATTATCTATACACCAAACTGTGTCTCGATGGATGAGATTAAAATGGCCGTAAACGAAGGAGTAAAAATAAATATTGACAATTTATCCATTTTGGAACAGTTCGGGCATGAATTCCCTCATATACCGGTTTGTTTAAGAGTAAACCCACACATTTATGCCGGAGGTAATAAAAATATTTCTGTAGGACATGTAGATTCAAAATTCGGTATTTCTATTTATCAGATCCCACATGCAAAACGAATAATAGAAACAACCGGATTAAAAATAGAAGGTCTTCACATGCATACAGGATCGGATATTCTAGACATAGAAGTATTTTTGCAGGGGGTTGATATTCTTTTTGATATAACTAGAAAATTTGAGACGATCCAATATATTGATCTGGGAAGCGGATTTAAAGTCTCATATAAACAAAACGATTTATATACAGATATTGATCAGCTTGGGCAAATGCTTTCAGAAAAATTTAATGAATTCTGTAGGGAATATGGACGTACACTTGATCTGGTGATAGAACCCGGAAAATTTTTAGTAAGTAATTCCGGATATTTTTTTGCTAAAGTAAATGTAATCAAACAAACCACTTCTACCGTATTTGCAGGTATCGATACAGGCTTTAATCATCTAATTAGGCCAATGCTATACAATGCATACCACCATATAACTAACATTTCAAACCCGGGTGGAAAACAACGGATTTATACCGTTGTTGGATATATTTGCGAAACGGATACATTTGGATGGAATAGAAAACTCGATGAAGTTAAAGAAGGCGATATTCTTGCTTTTAATAATGCGGGTGCATACTGTTTTTCCATGTCATCGAATTACAATTCTCGTTTCAGACCGGCAGAAGTATTAATTTACAAAGGAAAAGATTATTTAATACGAAAAAGAGAAAGTATGGATGATTTATTAAAAAATCAGATTGAAATTGAATTATAAAAAATTATAAAAAAATTTCTTAAATTTAAAATTATATGTATTTTTGTAAAAAATATTCAAATATTCCTTTCTTTAAAGGCATGTTTGACTTATAAAGAAGAGTGGAGAGATCAGGCTCAACGATACTCTAGCAACCTCCGAAACGTCCGAAAGGTGCTAATACCTGACCCGAAAGGGGATTATAAATTAAACATACAGAATGAAAACTTTTATTAAAATAATATAATACAAATTCTGGAAGAATAATAACATTCTGAAGAATAAAATTTATTTATCATCAGATAATTATTAAATCAAATTATTTGAGTTGTTTTGTATAACTTTTTATTAAAAAGAAAAATGAAAAAGATTGTAGTTAAATTTGGAGGATCTAATTTAAAAGAAGCAGCAGATATTTCTAAACTGCTACAAGTAATCAAATATTACAACCGTCCGTTGGCCATTGTTGTTTCGGCATTTTATGGTATAACCAATGAGCTGTATGATATTATGAACAGCTCCAAAAACGATGAAAAAAACATTGAAGCTTTTACCGTTTTTTTGGCCGACATGAAAGAAAAAATTATTAGTCAATATATTAAAGATGAAAAAAACAAAGCGGAAGTTCTTCAACAACTAGATATTCGGCTAAAAGAATTAAAAAGACAATTATTAGGAATTAATTATTTAGGCGAAATACCCGAATTTATTGAAGACGCCGTACTAAGTTTTGGAGAAAAACTAAGTGCTCTTATTATTGCTGCTATTGTCCGTAACGAAGGCTTTGAATGCGAAGAAGTGCTACCGGAAAACCTCCATTTAATTACCGATGGGGAATATGGCAATGCCACGGTTGATTTTGAATCATCTTTAGAATTTGTAAGAGACCGTCTTTCTGAAGATAAAATATTTATTATTCCCGGATTTTATGGTGTTTCTAAAGAAGGAAGAAAAACCATTTTCGGACGAGGTGGCAGCGATTACTCTGCGGCTGCCATCGCATCATGTGTCGATGCAGAATTTTTAGATGTATGGAAAGATGTAGACGGGTTTCAAACGGCCGACCCCAAATTAGTTGAAAACCCTCTTACCATTTCGCATCTTAACTACGGAGAAGCTGCAGAGCTTGCTTATTTCGGAGCTAAAATACTTCATCCCCGTACCGTTGAACCTTTATTAAATAAAAATATACCCATTCGAATTTTTAATATCAATAAAACCGATGCTAAATTAACGCCCCTTACTATTATTGAACGACAGGAAAATATAAGAGATGAAGTAATAAAAAGTGTAACCTACAGCGACGATTTTTGTGTTATCCGTTTAAGCGGACCGGGAGTTGGTATTAAACACGGGCTAGTACATAAAATTACGAGTCAGCTCGAAGAAGAAAGAATTAATATTAAACTTATTTTTAATACCCATACCCATATCAATCTTTTCTTTTCCACTTTTGATATCGACAGGGCATACAGCATCATAAAAGACATTCCATTAAGTGGCATTAATAAGTGCATTAAAAAAACAGGTCTTTCTACCGTTGCAGTAGTAGGTTGTGGTATGATGGAAAAACTGGGTATTGCAGCCCGTTTATTTAGTGCTGTTGCTAAAGAAGGAGTGAATATTGAAACCATCAACTTTGGAGCATCCGATGTTGTTACATACTTTATTCTTGACCAAAAAGACCGAAATAGAGCAATTAATGCAATACACAACGAATTTTTTTCAAAACTTATTGAACAAAAAGAAACAATATAAGTCAAATGACCAAAAAATTGCATTTCGATACGTTGCAAATACATGCCGGACAGGTCATTGAACCCTCAACGCTTTCTCGCGCTGTTCCTTTATACCAAACAACATCCTATTTATTTAAAAATGCTGAGCATGGCGCCGATTTATTTTCTTTAAAAGAATTCGGCAATATCTATACTCGAATAATGAACCCTACTACCGATGTGTTTGAAAAAAGAATGGCTGCGCTTGAAGGAGGTATAGGTGCGCTAGCAGTTGCATCGGGACATGCAGCCCAATTTATTGCATTAAATAATATACTTCAAAACGGAGATAATTTTGTTTCTACCCCATACCTGTATGGAGGAACATACAATCAGTTTAAAGTTTCATTTAAACGATTAGGGATAGAAGTCCGTTTTGCAAAGAACGACAAGGTAGAAGCATTTGAAAAATTAATAGATGCAAATACAAAAGCCATATATCTGGAAACTATCAGTAATCCTGTATTAGGAATTCCCGATTTTAATGAATTTAGCCGACTCTCCCAAAAATACGACCTCCCTTTAGTTGTTGATAATACCTTTGCCGGAGGTGGATATCTATTTCGACCTATTGATTATGGAGCCCATATTGTTGTTGAATCGGCAACCAAATGGATTGGCGGACACGGGACTAGTATAGGTGGAGTAATCATTGATAGCGGGAATTACAATTGGGGTAACGGAAAATTCCCTCTTCTATCGGAACCTTCAGAAGGGTATCATGGCATTCGATTTTCGGAAGAATTCGGATTTAATAGCCCTAGCGGGAATATTGCATTTATACTTCGAGCTCGTTTAGAAGGATTACGTGATTTTGGTCCTGCAATAAGCCCTTTTAACTCTTTTTTACTTTTACAAGGAATTGAAACTTTATCGTTTCGGATGAAAAAACATGTAGAAAATGCAATGCACCTTGCTGAATGGCTAGAAAAAAATCCATCTGTAGAAAAAGTAAATTACCCCGGACTAAAAAATAGTCATTCGCATGAAAATGCAATCAAATATCTTAAAAATGGATTTGGAGGGGTTCTTACATTTATTATAAAAGGAGATAAATCAAAAGCAGTAAAATTTGTCGACAACCTAAAATTAGTCAGTCACTTAGCAAATGTTGGCGATGCAAAAACACTCATTATTTTACCAGCAGCAACCACTCACCAGCAATTATCTGAAACGGAGTTAACGGCTCTTGGAATTCCGCCTACCCTATTGAGAGTTTCTGTCGGTTTAGAATATATAGAAGATATAATAGCTGATTTTGAACAAGCTTTCAAAAAAATAAATTAAATTTTAATGCATTATGCCAGTAATTATTCCCGATAAACTTCCGGCAAAAAAAATATTACAAAATGAAAATATTTTTGTAATGGAATATTCGAAAGCTATTCATCAAGATATTAGACCTTTAAGAATAGCTATTTTAAATATAATGCCTTTAAAAATTGAAACCGAAGCACATATTTTACGGCTTCTTACAAACACCCCTTTACAAGTTGAAATTGAACTTATTAAACCAATAAAACACACTTCTAAAAATACTTCTTTAGAACATCTGCACTATTTTTACAAAACGTTTTCGGAAATTAAAAATCGCTATTTTGATGGTTTAATTATTACCGGAGCACCGGTAGAACTTCTTAATTTTGAAGAAGTAGACTACTGGAACGAAATTAAAGAAATAATGAATTGGTCGGAAACGCATGTTACTTCTTCGTTATTTATTTGCTGGGCAGCACAAGCCGCGCTATATCACTTTTATCAAATACCTAAATATCAACTTAAAGAAAAAATGTTTGGTAATTTTTATCATACCGTTAACTATAAATTAGCCCCTATTGTTAGGGGATTTGATGATGGTTTTTTTGCTCCCCATTCTCGACATACCGAAGTAAGGAAAAAAGACATTGCAAAAGTTACTGATCTTCAAATAATTTCAGAATCTAAAGAAGCCGGTATTTATTTAGTGGCATCAAAAGACGGAAAAAAGATTTTTGTTACCGGTCATTCCGAATACGACCCAATGACATTAAAAGAAGAATATGAAAGAGATCGGAAAAAAGGATTAAAAATAAATCTTCCGGCAAATTATTTTCAGCATAACGACCCCTCAAAACCACCTATTGTAAGTTGGCGTAGTCATGCGAACTTACTTTTCCAAAATTGGCTTAATTACTATGTATATCAGCTTACTCCATTTAATATGGTTGAACTCCGGGAAACAATATTATCGGAGTGATTATTAATGAAATAGAAAATATTTTAATTTTTTTTTGGCTAAATAAAAAATTTAGTTACCTTTGCACTCCAATTTAGAGGCCCGTTCGTCTAGCTGGCCCAGGACGCCAGGTTTTCATCCTGGAAATCAGGGGTTCGAATCCCCTACGGGCTACAAAAGTTAATAATTAATTAATTATTATTATTATGGCATATCATAAATCGTCGAAAAAAAGAATCCGCAGCACGGAAACAAAACGCGCTGCAAACCGTTATCAAGCCAGAACTGCAAGAAATTCTGTTAAAAATTTAAGAAATACAAGCGATAAAGAAGAAGCTAAAAAAGAACTTCCTAAAGTAGTTTCTTTATTAGATAAATTAGCTAAAAAGAATATTATTCATAAGAATAAAGCTTCTAATTTAAAATCTAAACTTACTAAATCAGTTAATGCGAAATAGTATTTTAACATTTATGAAAAAAGCCTTTCTTTTATTAGAAGGGCTTTTTTTTATACCCTCTTTTTTCAAACAATAAATTTTAAAAAAATCAGTTTATTTCCATTGAACTTATAAAACTAACTTGATGGAAAGAGTTACTACAACAATAAAAACATGGGCAGAAGATGACAGGCCCAGAGAAAAGCTAATTTTAAAAGGAAGAAATGCATTAAGTGATGCCGAGCTAATTGCCATCCTTATTAGTTC
>DAOLWT010000050.1:0-10689 GCA_035421345.1 Bacteroidales bacterium | reverse complement strand
AGGAATGAGTTAGATAGATTGTAAATTTAAAATAGTCCAACGGATATTTTAAATTTTACAATGGTAATACCGATGACATATATGCTTTCGGTATTATTTTGGGTAAACCCGAATTTAAAAACTAAAGGTCGCAATTTGCGACCTTTAGTTAGTGTGTTCGTTGTAAATCGTACTAATATTTTATCTAAACAATTTTACAATATCGTTTCCATTCGCAAAAACCAATAAGGTCATTAAGAATATTATTCCTGCGTATTGTGCATATTCCATAAACTTTTCGCTTGGTTTGCGTCGTGTTATAATTTCATAAAACAAAAACAATACATGTCCTCCATCTAGTGCCGGAATGGGAAGTACATTCATAATTGCTAAAATTATTGAAAGGAATGCCGTTAAGCTCCAAAACGATGCCCAATCCCATTCCGAGGGGAATATGCTTCCAATAGAAATAAAACCTCCTAAGGATTCATAGGCTTTAACTTCGGGAGAGAATAACAGCTTTAGTTGTTTTAAATAATTTCCCAAGGCATTATATGCTTTTACTGTTCCGGCCGGAATAGCTTGCAGCATGTTGTAATCGCGTTTATTGAGTTCGAAATAACTTAATACGCTTTTTGCTTGTATGCCTATCATTCCTTCTTCCGATACTTTTACAGGTAAATGGAGGGTGTCGGAATTATTGCGTAAAACATGAACCATTATTGTTTCATTTTTACGATTTAGAATTAACGAACGAAACTCATCATAATAACTTATCCAGGTGCTGTCGAGTCCAATTATACGGTCGTTAATCATTAAGCCTGCTTGTTCCGAAGCGGAGTTTTTTGGGAAACCTCCTACTTCAAAAGGGAAGCGAACATTAATAAAATCGGGTTTTTTTTGTTTAATCATTTTCCCTATAATGCCTTCCGGAATAGGGATGTTCTGTGTTTTTCCATCGCGTAAAACTTCTACGTATTTTGCATCTTCTAGAATAATTTCAGCAGGAATTTTATAAAAGTCTTCTACTTGGTTTCCGTTAACGCTAATTATTTTATCTCCATTTTTTAATCCCATTTCTAATGCTAACGAATCGCAAGAAATTCCGTAGGTAACATTTTTATTAGGTAAATACTCTTCGCCCCATACAGCCAGCATTGCAATATATATAACAATAGCAAGTACCACATTCATGGTAACGCCTCCTAACATAATAATAAGTCGCTGCCATGCCGGTTTTGAACGAAACTCCCATGGTTGTGGAGGTTTTTTCATTTGTTCTTTATCCATCGACTCGTCAATCATACCGGCTATTTTAACGTAACCACCCAATGGCAACCAACCTATACCAAATTCGGTTTTATTGGTTTCGGGTAAGGTTTCTTCTTTTTTATTCGATTTAAATAACCAACTTTTCCAATTTCCATCAACATTTCTAAATTTTATAATAGAAAACCAGGCATCAAAGAATAAATAAAATTTTTCGACTCTTGTTTTAAATAATCGGGCCGGAATAAAATGTCCACACTCGTGAATAATTACAAGTATTGAAAGACTTAATATGAGTTGTAATATTTTTATTAGAATATCCATTTATATGTAGTTAAATATTATGCAAAAAAAGGAATAAAAATTGGTTTAAACAAAAGAAATAAACAGAGCCGACATTCACCCCTCATAATTAATTACCCTATACTTTCAGCAAAAGCACGTGTTTCCTTATCGGTTAAATAATAATCATCTATTGTTGGATGAGGGATATACGTTATTTTTCCCATACATTTTTCAATTAATTCCGAAATAGCTAAAAAGCGAATTTGCTTGTTTAGGAATAAAGAAACAGCTATTTCGTTGGCTGCATTCATAATACATGGCATATTCCCTCCTTTTTTCATTGCTTCGTATGCCAGTGAAAGATTCTTAAAAACGTTTAAATCAGGTTTTTCGAAAGTTAATTGGGGGTAGTTAACAAAATTAAAACGGGGGAAATCCGATTTTATTCGCGCAGGATAGCCTAAAGCATACTGAATAGGAAGTTTCATGTCGGGAAGTCCCATTTGTGCTTTCATGCTTCCATCCTGAAACTGTACTAACGAATGAATAATAGATTGAGGATGAACAATTACATCAATTTGTTCGGGTTTTAAATTAAATAACCATTGGGCTTCAATTACTTCGAGCCCTTTATTCATAAGAGTGGCCGAATCAATTGTAATTTTAGCACCCATGGTCCAGTTTGGGTGTTTTAATGCTTCATGGCTGGTAACATTTTGTAATTCAGTAATATTTTTCCCTCTAAAAGGACCACCCGAAGCGGTTAAATATATTTTTTCAATGGGATTATGAAATTCGCCGGCTAAACATTGAAAAATGGCAGAATGCTCGGAATCAACAGGGTAAATGTTTACTCCCTTCTCTTTAGCTAACTTTGTAACGAGTTCTCCGGCAATTACTAATGTTTCTTTATTGGCTAAAGCAATGGGTTTATTCGATTCAATGGATTTAAGGGTGGGTTTTAGTCCGGCAAATCCAACAATAGCAGTAAGAACCATATCTACATTGTCGAGCTCAACTACCTGACAAAGGGCATCTGTACCGGCATAAACTTTACAATTCTCGGCTTTTAATGCATTTTTAACTAATTGATATTTAGATTCATCGCCAATTACTACCGTATCGGGTTTAAATTCCAATGCTTGTTTAATCAATAAATCGGCATTATTTTGAGCTGTAATAACTTCAGCCGTAAAGAGGTCGGTATTATTTTGAATTACCTCTAGAGCTTGGGTTCCAATAGAACCGGTAGAACCTAATAAAGCGATGCGTTTTTTCAAGGATATGTTTTATTGAAAGGTCATATAATCTCGTGGATTAACCGGATTTCCGGCATACCATAATTCGAAATGAAGATGAGGCCCGGTAGAAAGTTCTCCCGATTCGCCAATAATAGCAATAGCTTCACCGGCTTCAACCGATTCTTTTTCTTTTTTAAGTAGAACCGAATTATGTTTATAAACAGAAATTAAATTATCGGAATGCTGAACAACTATGGTATATCCGGTTTTTAATGTCCATCCCGAATAAATAACAGTTCCAGCCAACGTACTTTTAATAGATTCATTACGAGCTGCTACAATATCAATTCCATAATGTTCATTAACAGGATCGTAATTGTTGGTAATAATCCCTTTTAATGGAGTAAAAAAGAAATAATTCCGGATTGATGAAATTGTTGCTCCTTGGGAGTTATCGTTTGCGGCAATGGCATATTTTTCCTGATTTTCTATTTCCAAACGCAACAACGAATCATCGGTCGATTTGGTTACGGAAATATCATCATATATTTTTTTTCCAGTGGTATCGGGTTTTGCCGGAAGTACATCTGCCATTTCCCTTCCTTCAATAATATTACGTATATTGTATAAATAAAGTTCTTTGTTTTTTAAATCTTGTTCCAACGAATCGGCTTTTAAAAGTAATTCTCTAATTTGACGGTCCGATTTATTACTTCCATATCCAGGTATATATTCACGTAAAGGAGTAAAAGCAATAATGTAAGTAGTTAAAATAATTAATAAAATAATTATTGAACCACTAACCACAAAAACGTTTAATTTAGATAATTTTAATGAAAATTGTTCTTCCAGGGTATCATCATTCATGATAACCAAGCGATATTTATTTTTAAGCTTTTGCAAAAAGCTGATTTTCTTTTTATTATCTTTCAAATAAATATATTTTTTTCATTAACAATAATTGCAAATATCGGAAATATTCTATGATTTAATAAAAAAAAAGATGAGCTATAAATCTAAAAGATGAAAAATATGGAGAAGTTTTAAAAAAATAAAATAATTTTGTCAAATTCGAGTTATATTATATTAACTAAAAAATATTTTTATTGAAATCAAAAAAACGAACATATTATACATTCATTCTTGTTTTCTCTTTAACACTTATACTTACCTATTCGTGTTCAACCAAGAAAAGTACATTTACACATCGTTTTTATCATAACCTTACATCGCGATACAATGCGTATTTCAACGGAAACGAGAGTTTTAAAACAGGGGTCATAGAATTAAATAGCTTACACGACGACGATTATTCAAAAATATTACCTATTTATAAGTTAGGAACAGAAGAAAATGCAACATCGCTCAGTTCTTACTTCGAAAAAGCATATACCAAAGCATCTATTGTTATAAGTCGACATTCCATTTTTATAAAGCGGAAAGAGCATGTACGTTGGGTTCCGGAATCTTATTTCCTTATAGGGAAGTCGTATTTTTATAAACAAGAATATAAGTTAGCATCCGAAGTTTTTGAATTTATAATAGGCAAATATCCCGATTTTCCGGTAAAATACAACGCCATGGTTTGGTTGGCAAAAACCTACGTACAACAAAAAAAATATGAAAAAGCAGAATCCATGCTAACGCTGGCTGAAAACAAAATGAATAAGGAAAAAAAACAAGTTCCTAAGCTTGCAAAGAAGGAATTCCCGATGGTTTATGCCGATTTTTATATAAAACAGCACAAATACGAACAAGCGGTAGAACCTCTTTTAGCCGCTATTGATTTAAATAAAAAGAAAGCCATAAAAACACGCCTTAGCTTTATTTTAGCACAAGTATATCAGGAATTAGGAAATATAAAAGCCGCTTCTAATTTGTATGATAAAGTGATTCGTATGAATCCTCCTTATGAAATGGAGTTTAATGCTAAAATTAATAAAGCCATTTGTTTCGACAGAAAGCAACACGATAGCAAAGAAATAAAAAATGTGCTTGCCAAAATGGCGAAAGACACCAAAAATAAAGAGTATCTAGATCAGATTTATTATGCACTTGCAGAAGTTTGTATGAAAGAAGAAGATACCTTATGCGCGTTAGAAAATTATGGGTTATCAGCTTTAAAAAGTGTTTCCAACAATAACCAGAAAGCTATTTCGTATTTAAAAATGGCTAAATTATATTTTGCTCAATTAGACTACGAGAATGCGAGTATGTTTTACGATAGTACCATGACCGTTCTCCCTGCCGATTTTCCAGAATATTCAAGAATTTCTAAATTAACAACCATTTTAAAAAAGTTGGTTATTAATTTGAATGTTGTTGAAATGCAAGATAGCTTACAAATGATTTCGAAACTGCCCGAAGATGAAAAAAATAAAATTATTGATCAAATTATTACTGAAGTTATAAAGAAAGAACAAAAAAAACAAGAAGAAGCATATAACAATCAACAAAACACTTTTAATACCGCTATTGATAATAATGCAACTGGTACTTCAACGGCTTGGTATTTTTATAATCCAGCAGCCACTAGTTTTGGGAAAACAGAGTTTATTAAGAAATGGGGAAACAGGAAACAAGAAGATTTATGGCGATTAAAGAATAAAGAAGTTATTGTAGATTTTAATACCATTGAAAACGTTAAAGATATATCCTCAACCGATTCGCTTAAAACAACCCTTACATCGGTTAACTTAAAAGATAAAAAATATTATTTAAAGAACATCCCCACTAGTCAGGAAGAAATTAAAAAATCGGACAGCCTAATAGCGGAAGCTTTATATAATATAGGAATAATATATCAAACCGAATTAAAAGATATTCCGAAAGCGATAAACAATTACGAAAAGTTTATTACCCGTTTTCCAAATAATGAAAACCTAATAAAAACGTATTACCAAATGTATTTAATTTATAAAGAATTAAATGATAATACGCAAATAAACAAGTATAAAAATTTAATATGTTCGCTAAATTTAGAAAGCGATTATTGTAATATTATTAAAAATCCGAACTACCGAAAAATATCGGATGAAGCCGAATTATTAGCCAATACGCTTTATAAAGAAACTTATTTAGCATATACAAACAATAAATGGGATTCCGTATTAAATAAATCAACTAGGGCAATTAATTTATATGGAAACGATACAAATTTAACACCCAAGTTTATGTATTTAAAAGCCCTGGCTCTAGCAAAGAGAAAAGATAGTCTAAAAGTAGTTAACACATTAGAAACAATTATTAAGGATTATGCTAGCAGTCAAGTTTCTTTAAAAGCAAAGGATTTATTAGACTTTTATACTGGGAAAAATAAAAATAATAACACCAATGTTTCATCCGATTTATTAAAAGCGGTAAACAAAGAATATTTACTTTCCGAAGATGCTATTCATTTGTATACGATGATAGTAACCATGCAAAAAAATACGAAAATTGCCGATGTTATTAGCATATTAAAAGAGTTTAATGATAATTTTTACAGTAACTCATCTTTAACTATAAATAATGCTTATTTAGATGATAATAAACAAATTATTACAATCTCAAATTTTGCAAATAAATTAATAGCGTTAGATTATTACAATACGTTATTAAATAATTCTGAAACCTATTCTAAACTAAATTCGGTTAATTTCACCCATTTTTTAATATCTGTTGATAATTATCCCTTGTTTTCTAAAAACAAGGATATAGATAATTATTATCAATTTTTTTCGAAGAACTACTTTAACTAAATTTATGTATTTTTAATAATTGTTTGGCGAAGGAAATTTATTTTTTTAAATTTGTTTCGATTAGTCAAATAACGAGTTAATAAAAATTAAAATTATGGCAAAAAATATCGAACAAGAATCGCCTTCCATCAATTTATTAGGGGCTGGAACTACCATTAAAGGCGATATTACATCCAATGGCGATATTCGTATCGATGGTACATTGGTTGGGTCGGTTCATTCGAAAGGAAAAGTAGTAATTGGAACAACCGGAAATGTAGAAGGGGAAGTTAATTGTCAGAATGCAGATATTTCGGGCACCATTAAAGCAAACATTCATGTTGCTGAATTACTTTCTTTAAAAGCTACGGCAAAGCTCGATGGCGAAGTAGTTACAAATAAAATAGCTATTGAACCCGGTGCTGTTTTTTGTGGTTCTTGCAGTATGAGTAATGGCGCTGCTAAAGAATTTAAATTGGCAGATATCGAATCTTCAGTAAAAGTAAATGAACTTAAAAAAGCAACTTCCTAATTACGCTCGTTATTCTAGTATTGCTATTCAAATGCTTGTTATTATTGTAGCCGGTGTTTTTGGAGGATTTAAATTAGATGAATATTTAAAACTGCACTTTCCCATTTTTACTATTCTTTTTTCTTTTTTATCGGTTGCCCTTGCCATTTATTATGTAATTAAAGATTTTCTAAAAAAATAAAAAATGTCGAGCTTAAATAGATTTATTCTGTTGTTATTTCTCTATTCTGTTGTTCTTGGTTCCGTGACATTTGCAATGACATGGGTGTTGCCCCCAACTTATTTCACGCCGGTTTTACCAGGCTTATTTACTTTCTTTTTCTCGGTTACCATTATTGTTTACGCTTATTTAAATAAAAGTAAAGAAGAAAAATTTGCTCGTTTTGTAAATAAATTTATGATAACTACATTTTTAAAACTTTTTTTGTTTTTAGTCATTTTATTAACCTATGTTTATTTTAACCAAAAAGAAGCAATTCCTTTTATTATTGCCTTTCTACTGCTATATATAGCCTATACCGGTTTCGAAGTAATTTACTTCTTAAAAGAAACACGAAAAAAATAAACGCTATTTATAATTTATTCATCGTAATTAAAGAATAATTTGAAGCTTTTTTTAATAATATTAAAATTATTTCTTTTTTTATTGATTTGTATATTTTAGTTTTTTGTAAATTCACAAAATAATTTAATAGGTTAAAAATATAATGAAGCATTTATTTAATTTTTTACATCGTGTTACTTTATTCTTTTTGCTCTTTTTTTCGCCATCGCTTTTACTAGCTAGCGAAAATGAAACAACGCATAATGCAGAAAAGAAATTTAATGCAGGTGAAATGATTATGGAGCATATTATTGATGCTCATGAGTGGCACATGATGGAGGTTGGCGAAACAGCCATCGTACTTCCTTTACCTATTATTTTGTTCGACGAAGGAAAAATAGTTACTTTTTGTTCTTCAAAATTCCATCACGGGAAAGATGCCTATAAAGGGTATAAGCTAGAGACAGAAGGAGCATACAAAGGGAAAATTGTAAAAGTAGATGAAAACGGACAACATATTCAAAATGCAAAGCTCCCGCTCGATTTATCTATCACTAAAAATACACTTTCATTATTTATTAGTTTAACACTCCTTTGTATTATTTTTTTATACGTAGCAAAATGTTATAAAAGAAACCCCAAGGAGGCTCCTAAAGGATTTCAGAATATGATAGAATATCTTATTTTGTTTATCCGTAATGATGTTGTTAAACCTTCTATAGGGAAAAAATACGAAAAATATTTACCTTTTTTACTTACTTTATTTTTCTTTATTTTCTTTAGTAATTTATTAGGAATTGTTCCCTTTTTCCCAGGGGGCGTTAACCTTACCGGAAATATTGCCATAACCATGGTGTTGGCATTATTTACGTTTGTAATTATTTTATTTAGTGGCAATAAAAATTATTGGCTTCATATTGTTAATACTCCCGGTGTACCTTGGTGGCTTAAAATACCATTGCCTTTAATGCCTATTGTTGAAATTATTGGTGTAATTACAAAACCCTTTGTATTAATGGTCCGTCTCTTTGCTAATATTACAGCCGGACATATTATTATTCTTGGGTTTATCGGATTAATTTTTATTTTTGGAAATATTAATATTGGTGCCGGATTTGGAGTATCTATTGTTTCCGTTATTTTTGCGGTATTTATGGGAATACTCGAATTGCTGGTAGCGTTTTTACAAGCATATGTATTTACTCTTTTATCGTCGTTATATTTTGGAATGGCCTTAGAAGAACATCAACATGTAGAAGAACATTCATAACAATAAATTATAAATGCGAAATGTTTAATTAACAATTTAAATCAAATAATTATGTCAATGTTATCAATTATTATGCAAGCAGTAAGCGATTTAGCACCTATTGCAAAAATGGGCGCAGGTATCGGCGCAGGTATTGCAGCTATTGGAGCAGGTATCGGTATTGGTCGTATTGGTGGAAGTGCAATGGAATCAATTGCACGTCAGCCCGAATCGGCCGGAGATATTCGTTCGAATATGATTGTAGCCGCGGCCCTTATTGAAGGGGTTGCTTTCTTTGCTATTGTTGTTTGTTTGCTCATTCTTTTTATTTAAGAAAAAGCAAATTTATGTTTGCTTAAACGATTGGTTTAAGCAAACATTTTTTAGAAACTAATTTAATAAAAAAATATATGGAACTAGTAACTCCTCATATTGGATTGATTTTTTGGATGACATTATCCTTTAGTATTGTTGTCTGGATTTTGGGCAAATTTGCGTGGAAGCCCATCATGAAAGCATTAAAAGAAAGAGAAGAATCGATAGAAAACGCATTAAATGCTGCCGAAAAAGCAAAAGAAGAAATGGCACATTTGGTATTTAGTAATGAACAGCTTATGAAAGAAGCTAAAAACGAAAGAGATACCATGCTTCGCGATGCTAAAAAAATTAGCGATCAAATTGTTGGGGAAGCTAAAAACAAAGCAGAAACAGAAGCCAACAGAATTGTTCAATCAGCAAAAGAGAATATTCATTTCGAAAAAATGGCTGCTTTAACAGAATTAAAAAATCAAATTGCGATTCTCTCTATTGAAATTGCCGAAAAAGTTATAAAGGAAGATCTTTCAACCAATGAAAAACAAAAAGACTTGGTAAAAAAATTGTTGAACGAAATACATTTTAATTAAAATGAAAGAATCGAGGATAGCCGTACGCTATGCAAAAGCATTATTCGAATTATCGTTAGAACAAAACAATTTGGAACAAACCAATCAGGATATGTTGTTGGTAAGCAGTGTTTGTAAGCAAAACAAGGATTTTAGATATATGCTTTCGAGCCCGATTATTAAAACCGATAAAAAGCAAAAGATAATAAAATCTATTTTTGGAGAGAAAATAAATGCACTTTCGCTCGCTTTTCTAAATATTATATCGTTAAAACGCAGAGAGATTTTAATAGATCAAATTGCCACTCAGTTTTTGGCATTGTATCACGATTATAAAGGTATTTTGCCTGTACACCTAACAACAGCTAGTGACTCCGACGAGGAGATTCGTTCTGTTGTTAAACAAATTGTAAATAAATTTACCCAAAAAGAAATTCTTCTTATGGAGGAAATAAAAAAAGATATTTTAGGTGGATTTATTTTACGTTTCGGTCAATACCAATACGATGATAGTATTCGAAATAAAATAATGAAATTGAAAAGAGAATTTAATGTAAATATTTACGAAAAAGGATTTTAAAAGAGATTAAATACTAAATTATTGAATTATTACGTCAGATAATTTTTTAAAAATATGGCAGAAATTAAACCGGCTGAAGTATCAGCAATATTAAGACAACAACTAGCAGGATTCCAGTTTGAAACGGAATTAGAGGAAACAGGAATTGTTCTTCAGGTTGGCGATGGAATTGCCCGTATCTACGGACTTACCAATGCGCAATCGGGAGAATTAGTTGAATTTGTGAAAAATGGCATGAAAGGAATCGTGCTTAATTTAGAAGAAGATAACGTAGGTATAGTTCTTTTAGGAGAAGCTACGCATATAAAAGAAGGCGAAATTGTTAAACGTACCGCACATATTGCATCTGTTAATGTGGGAGAAGGAATGCTGGGACGTGTCATAAACACGATAGGTGAACCCATCGA
>DAOLWT010000049.1:0-10690 GCA_035421345.1 Bacteroidales bacterium | reverse complement strand
CCCGTACGGGACGTGATATTTATAGAAAATTATTAACATGAAAAAAGGAAGCCCCTCTAGGGGCGAAATATCTTTAAATAATTGATAACAAAATGATTTAAGCGCATATAAAATATTTTTAACGGACAGCAATGAATAATAAAATTGCAAAAAGGGTATATTTTATTAAATCGCATTTTAGGGTAATAGATGTTTTTTTAAGTATTTCCCGGTATATGAATTTTCACATTTTATTAAGTCTTCCGGAACGCCTTCAAAAACAATATTCCCTCCAAAGTCGCCCCCTTCGGGACCTAAATCGATAATCCAATCGGCTGTTTTAATAATTTCGGCATTATGTTCTATTACAATAATGGAATGTCCTAAATTTATTAACGCCTGAAAAGAATGTAATAACTTGCTTATGTCGTGAAAATGAAGTCCTGTAGTAGGTTCATCAAAAATAAACAGCGTATTATTTTCGGTGTTGCCTTTTGAAAGAAAATAAGCCAGCTTAATTCGTTGCGCCTCTCCTCCGCTAAGGGTACTCGATGATTGCCCCAATCGAACATAGCCCAAGCCTACTTCAGCTAAAGGTTTTAGCTTTTCTACGATACGGTTTTCGATGGTGTTTTTCTCTTTTATATTAAAGAAAGTAATAGCTTCTTCAATAGTCATATCGAGTATTTGACTTATATTTTTCCCGCGATAAGCTACTTCCAATACTTCATCTTTAAATCGTTTCCCTTTGCAGCTTTCACAAACAAGCTGAATATCGGCCATAAATTGCATTTCAATGGTTACTTCACCTGCTCCTTCGCATTCTTCGCAACGTCCACCTACAATATTAAATGAAAAATAACCCGGCTTATACCCTCTCAGTTTAGATAACTGCTGATTAGAAAATAACTCGCGAATATCGTCGTAGGCTTTAATATAGGTAACCGGATTAGAACGGGTTGATTTACCGATAGGATTTTGATCAATATATTCTACTTGCGTTATGCTATGAATATCGCCACCAATTTTATTACATCTCCCTGATTTCTCATTGGAGCCTCCATAAACTTTTTTTAATGCCGGATAAAGTACCGATTTAACTAAGGATGTTTTCCCGGAACCGCTAACACCGGTAATTACAGTAAGAGTGTGAAGGGGGAATTTAACCGTTATATTTTTTAAATTATTTTCAATGGCTCCGCAAACTTCAATATACTCTTTCCATTTTCTTCTATCGGCATTAACTTTAATACTTAATTTTTTATTTAAATACTGTGCTGTTAAACTTTTTTCTTCTTTTAATAAGGCATTACTGTCGCCCGCAAAAACAACTTCTCCTCCATGCGTTCCAGCCAATGGACCTATATCAATTAAATAATCGGATGAACGAATAATATCTTCGTCGTGTTCAACCACAATAACTGTATTTCCTATATCCCGTAAGGTTTTTAAAACACCTATTAACTGGGCAGTATCTCGCGGATGTAATCCAATACTGGGTTCATCTAAAATATACATAGACCCTACTAGGCTACTTCCTAAGAAGGTAGCCAGATTAATTCGTTGCGATTCCCCTCCGGATAATGTGGATGATAATCTATTTAAGGTAAGATACCCTAAGCCAACATCGATTAAAAACTGTAAACGTGATGTGATTTCAGTAATTAAACGTTGACTTACTTTTAATTCATAAGGAGTAAATTTTATATTTTTAATAAAAACAGAAAGATTCCATAACGACATCTTCACTACTTCACTAATGGATTTCTCCCCTATTTTCACATAATTTGCATCACTGCGTAAACGAGTTCCTTCACATTCGGGGCAAAACGTTTTGCCTTTGTATCGCGACAACATAACCCGATACTGAATTTTATATGTTTGCGATTCAACATATTTAAAAAAATCATTAATCCCGTGAACATTCTCTTTCCCTTTCCATAGAATAGTCTGTTCTTCCTTAGTTAATTCATTATATGGTCTATGAATAGGGAAATCGAATTTGCTTGAATGCATAACAAACTCATCTTTCCATTCACTCATTTTTTCCCCTTTCCAGCAAGCAACAGCTCCATTAAAGACAGACAATGATTTATCGGGTATTACCAAATCTTCGTCAATTCCAATAACGCTGCCAAAGCCACCACATGTTTTACATGCGCCATAGGGGTTGTTAAAGCTAAAAAGATTGGTAGTAGGTTCTTCGAAAGTCATCCCATCTATTTCAAATCGAATAGAAAAATGACTCACTTTCTTTTTTGCTTCTTCATTAGTAGATTCAACAAAACAAAGTCCTTCTCCTTCAAAAAAAGCTGTATTTACAGAGTCCGACAAGCGAGAAATCAACTCTTCCTCATTCGAATGATTCAAAATAAGTCTATCAACGACCACAAACAAACTTGTTTTTTTAATAGGGATTGATTTCTGACTAAGAATATCGTCGATTTTAGCAACTTCTCCATTCATCATTACCCTTGAAAACCCTTGTTGTAAAAGTATTTCGAGCTGATTTTTCACGGTACGACCTTCTCGTATTTGAATGGGAGCGCCTATTAAAACAACCGATTGATCAGTCAAAGAAAGAATATAATCGACTACATCGGTCACCGTATCTCTTTTAACAAGATTTCCGGAAACAGGAGAAATTGTTTTGCCTATACGAGCATATAAAAGCTTTAGATATTCATAAATCTCTGTCGTTGTGCCAACCGTTGAACGTGGGTTACGGGTGAGCGCTTTTTGTTCAATTGCAATTGCCGGAGATATTCCATGTATATAATCCACATCGGGTTTATTCATTCTTCCTAAAAACTGACGTGCATAAGAACTTAAACTTTCCACATAACGCCTTTGACCTTCGGCAAATAATGTATCAAATGCAAGAGATGATTTTCCCGAACCCGACAATCCGGTAATAACAGTTAACTTTTTGCGAGGAATAACAACATCAATATTTTTTAAATTATGAACTCGAGCTCCTTTTATTTCGATATAATCTCGGGTAGTTAATTCGGATATATTTTGTTTAGACATATTAAAAACGTGACAAAAATTTTACACCAATTTTATTGTAATAATAAGCTTATACACCAATTAAAAAACGAATTTGACTAATTTTTCTTCAAAATTATGAAATTAAACTTGACTTTATAGATATTAATGTTATATATTTGTACTATAAATTATTGCAAACCAAAATCTGACGCATAGTAAACCTTTCTACTCTTAAGTAATCTTTCAGTTTTATTACTTAGCCTTTATTACTATTATTTATTTATTATTTCTAAAAAGGAGGACTCTTATCGTATATACATATACCCTTTTAATTAATTTAAAAAAGGGAGGTTCCAATGGACAACCAAATTATTATAAGCGATCAAGAGTTGATTGATTCCTATTTATGCGGAAATCACTCCAGTATTGAAAAACTGATCCGTAGACACAAGAGGAAAGTCTTTACCTATATTTGTTTAAATGTAAAAAACAAACATCTAGCCGAAGACTTATTTCAAGACACGTTTATTAAAGTTATAAATACCTTACGACAGGGAAGTTATAACGATGAAGGCAAATTCCTTCCCTGGGTTATGCGTATTGCCCATAACTTGATTATCGATTATTTTAGAAAATCGAATCGTATTCCTACCATTGAAAATAACGATGAATACGACATCTTTAATACAATTAAAATATTCGATGAATGTGTGGAAGAAAGACTTATTACCGAACAAATTCATAAAGATGTAAAAAAACTCATTGATTTATTACCCGACGATCAAAAAGAAGTTATTGTAATGAGGCATTTTGGTGATATGAGTTTTAAAGAAATAGCGGAACAAACCAATGTTAGTATTAATACCGCTTTAGGCAGAATGAGATATGCTTTAATTAATTTAAGAAGATTAATAAAAGAGAAAGATATTATCTTATCTGCTTAATTTTTTATTAACATTAACATACTAAACCAACTTTTTGTTCGTTATAGGTATAAATTCGTGTTAAATTTATAAAAAGCCTATGAACAAAACCATTACTCTTGACCATTTAATTCTTTTAGCTTACAATGATGACGGGATTAAGAACTCCGATAAAATCGTTGAAGCCCTTCACGAAAACGAAGAATTTCTAGATGAATACATCGCTATTAAAGAAATGCAAGCGGATTTAGATCGTATTCATGAGGAACCTACAGAACAAAGTATTAGAAATCTTATTAATTACGCTAAATCATTAAACGTTTTTAAATCAAAAGATCATAATAATACGAGTTTGATAATTGTTAATTAACGATTTATTGTAATTCTTGATAAAAAGACTTTTGCCTTTACTATTTTTAAAGGTTTAAATTTATATTGATTAAGCTCCAATAAAAAATTAACTGAAGCTATTATAATATTCTGATTTTCAGAACAGATAGCAATTGCTTTCTTTTTTATTAACATCTCCCTTTTTCATTGAATTTTACGTTAAATTTGTTTTCTTATAAACAAGAATGCGTAAAGAAGAACGATATAAAAAACTTATTGAATATTTTTCTGTCCACCAACCGATTGCAGAAACGGAATTACATTATTCGAATCCGTTTCATTTATTAATTGCGGTTATACTATCGGCTCAATGTACCGATAAACGGGTAAATTTAATAACGCCTTCTTTATTTAAAAAATACAAAACCCCCGAAAGTTTAGCAAAAGCTTCTTATGCCGATGTTTATGAATATATTAAATCCTGTTCGTATCCGAATAACAAATCGAAACATTTAGTTGAAATGGCCAAAACACTTGTAACGGATTTTAAAGGAAAAGTTCCATCGGATGTAGATATGTTACAAAAAATACCGGGAGTAGGACGTAAAACAGCCAATGTTATTGCTTCTGTTGTATTTAATAAACCCGTAATGGCAGTAGATACACATGTTTTTCGTGTTTCTGCCCGCATTGGGTTAACAACAAATGCAAACAACCCACTTCAAACAGAAAAACAACTGGTACAATACTTCCCTGCCGATATTATTCCACTTGCCCACCATTGGTTAATTCTTCACGGACGATATGTGTGTATGGCAAGAAAACCTAAATGCGATAGCTGTGGGATTAAAGATATATGTAACTATTATAAACTATTAAGTAAAAAAACTAAATGACAATATTACAAAAAGGAGATAAAGCCCCCGATTTTAAAGGGACAGATGAAAATGGAAAAATAATTACCCTATCTCATTTTAAAGGGAAAAAGCTTGTTTTATATTTTTATCCAAAAGACCAAACACCGGGATGTACTGCAGAAGCGTGTGATTTAAGAGATCACTATCCCCTATTATTAAAACAAGGATATGACGTAATTGGAATTAGTGCCGACGATGAAAAATCGCATCAGAAGTTTATCGAAAAAAATAAATTACCTTTTTCGCTGATTGCCGATACCGATAAAAAAATTATAATGGCATATGGTGTTTGGGGATTGAAGAAATTTATGGGCAAAGAATACGAAGGAATTTTAAGAACCACCTTTATTATTGATGAAGAAGGAATTATTGAAGAAGTTATTACGAAAGTCGATACAAAAAATCATACCTCTCAAATTATTAAATGAAATTAGTTATTTTTGAAAAAATTAAAACGAAACAATAAAAAAATAAATATATGAGCAAAGAAAAAGAAAAAGAAAAAGAATCAAAAGAAAACGTAGAAAAACTGAAAGCCTTACAGCTTACGATGGATAAACTCGAAAAAACCTATGGAAAAGGCACTATCATGAAACTAGGTGATGAAGCGATAGATAATGTAGAATCGATCTCTACCGGCTCTATTGGATTAGATATAGCATTAGGTATTGGAGGACTACCCAAAGGAAGAGTTATAGAAATATACGGACCTGAATCGTCGGGAAAAACAACCTTAGCTATTCATGCCATTGCCGAAGCTCAGAAAAAAGGCGGTATTGCTGCATTTATAGATGCAGAACATGCCTTCGATCGTTTATATGCACAGAAATTAGGCGTAGATATTTCCAATCTTCTAATATCACAACCCGATAATGGTGAACAAGCACTCGAAATTACCGAAAACTTAATTCGTTCCGGAGCCATCGATATTATTGTTATTGACTCTGTTGCAGCACTTACGCCAAAGAGCGAAATTGAAGGAGAAATGGGCGATTCTAAAATGGGGTTACATGCCCGTTTAATGTCGCAAGCATTACGAAAACTAACAGCTACGATAAGCAAAACAGGTTGCTGTTGTATTTTTATAAATCAACTTCGTGAAAAAATTGGAGTTATGTTCGGTAATCCCGAAACAACTACCGGAGGGAATGCACTTAAATTTTACGCATCTGTGCGCCTCGATATTAGAAGAGTTACACAATTAAAAGATGGGGAACATGCTATTGGGAACAGAGTAAGAGTTAAAGTAGTGAAGAATAAAGTTGCTCCCCCATTCAGAATGACCGAATTCGATATTATTTTTGGAGAAGGTATTTCTAAAGTAGGCGAAATTATTGATATTGGCGTTGAGAAAAACATAATAAAGAAAAGTGGTTCCTGGTTTAGCTATGGCGACACTAAATTAGCGCAAGGAAGAGATGCTGTTAGACAAATACTGCTTGACAACCCTGAATTATTTGACGAACTAGAAACAAAAATTCGCGAATCCCTTATAGCAGCTAACTAATTTACAACCTATTATTATGAAGAAAATAATATTATCCGTTTTCGCACTTGTTGTTGTATTTTCTGTAAATGCACAATCGCGACTTACTCCCGAACTCATGTGGAAGTTGGGAAGAGTAAACGAAATGCAGGTTTCTCCCGATGGAAAAACTGTATTGTATACCATTACCTATTATAACCTAGAAGAAAATAAAGGGAATACCGATATTTATGCTATCCCCTTTTCAGGTGGAATACCGGTAAAATTAACCGATACCAAAACCAGCGAATTCAATATTCTTTGGAGACCCGACGGTAAGAAAATTGCTTACATCTCTGCTGAAAGCGGTTCTGCTCAAATTTATGAAATGAATCCGGATGGTAGCGGGAAAAAACAAATTTCCGAAATTACAGATGGTATTAATGGGTTTGCTTATTCGCCCAAATGCAATAACATCCTATTTATTAAAGATGTGAAACTGGAAAAAACAGTGAACGAAATTCATCCCGATTTACCTAAAGCAGATGCTATGTTATTCGACGATTTAATGTATCGCCATTGGGATAATTGGACCGATTATTCATTTAGTCATGTCTTTTATGCACCATTTGATACTGCTGTTTCTAAAGTTGGAAAATGTATCGATATCATGAAAGAGGAGAAATATGATTCACCATTAACTCCTTCGGGTGGAATGGAACAAATTACCTGGAGTCCCGATGGAAAAAGTATTGCATATACTTGCAAGAAACTTTATGGAAAAGAAGATGCTTTAAGCACTAATTCCGATATTTATGTGTATAATATCGATACTAAAAAAACAAGCAATATCAGCGACGGAATGCTAGGATATGATCAAGACCCTGTTTATTCGAATGACGGAAAGAAAATTGTATGGACTAGCATGAAAACAGCCGGTTATGAGTCTGACAAAAAACGGATAATGTTATACGATTTTGAAACAAAAAAACATACCGATCTTTCCGAAAAATATGATGAAAGCTCTTCTAATTTTAAATGGGATCCTATTAACAGCAACTTACTTTATTTTATAAGTGGTATAAACGGAACTTATCAGGTATTTTCAATCGACATTTTAACTAAAACCATTACTCAGATTACAAAAGGAGCACACGATTATACCAATTTTGTAGTTTCCGCACTGAAAGTAGGAAAATCAAAAACACCACAAATTGTAATTACTGGAACAAAGATGACTATTTCGCTTCCTACCGAAATTTTTAAAATAGAAAAAGTAAAGAATTTATTTGTGGAAACACAATTAACGTTTACCAATAAAAGCAAGTTAGAATCTATTGAATTAGGCAAAGTAGAAGAAAGATGGATTACGACAACCGATAATAAAAAGATGTTGGTATGGGTTATTTATCCACCACAATTCGACAAAACTAAAAAATATCCAGCGTTGTTATATTGTCAGGGAGGCCCTCAAAGCACGGTAAGTCAGTTTTGGTCATACCGCTGGAATTTCCAGATAATGGCTTCTAACGATTATATTGTTGTTGCTCCAAACAGAAGAGGCTTACCTTCGTTCGGACAAGAATGGAACGACCAAATAGCACTCGATTATGGTGGACAAAATATGAAAGATTATTTAGTTGCTATTGATACTGTATCGGCAGAACCCTTTGTTGACAAAAACAGATTAGGTGCTGTAGGAGCCAGTTATGGCGGTTTTTCCGTATACTGGTTGGCAGGTAACCACAACAAAAGGTTTAAAACATTTATCTCACATTGCGGCATGTATAATTTTGAAAGCTGGTATGCCAGTACAGAAGAAATGTGGTTTGCCAATCATGACTTAGGTGGGGCCTATTGGGAAATACCACAACCCAAAAGCTACACATTTTCGCCTCATAAATATATTGCTAATTGGGACACTCCTATTTTAGTTATTGAAGGAGGACGAGATTTTCGTATTCCATACACACAAGGGATGGAAGCCTATAATGCAGCTCAATTAAGAGGAATTCCGAGTCAGTTCTTGTTTTTTCCCGACGAAACACATATTGTAACCAAACCACAAAATAGTATTCTTTGGCAACGAACATTCTTTAACTGGCTAGATAAATGGCTTAAACCAACAATTAAGTAAAAAATAATAATATAAAGAATATAACAAACCCTGACTAATGAAGAATCATAAAATAAAAGTTAGGGTTTGTTTTTTAATTTCATAACAAATAAAAAATAATACCATGAGTGGATTTTTCGGAGCAGTATCTAAAACAGATTGTGTTAATGATGTTTTCTACGGAACAGATTATCATTCCCATTTAGGAACAAAAAGAGCGGGGATGGCTTTTTATTCCAAAGAAAAAGGGTTTCAAAGAGCAATACATACGTTAGAAAATGGTTATTTTAGAAATAAATTCGAAGATAACTTATCGAAGTTCCAAGGGAAATGCGGCATTGGTGTTATCAGCGACAATGAGTCGCAGCCGATTATTGTTACCTCCCATTTAGGGATGTATGCGGTTGCTACTGTCAGTAAAATTCTAAATATAGAAGAGCTGGAACAACGTTACATGAAAATGAAACGTACGTTTGTAGAAAATAGTCAGGGTGCTATTAATCCCACCGAGATAATAAGCATGCTTATTTCCGAAGGAGATGATTTTGTTTCGGGGATTAAAAATGTTTTCAATTTAGTAAAAGGCTCATGCTCCCTTATTCTTTTAACAGAAAATGGTATTATTGCTGCCAGAGATAAGCTGGGCAGAACACCTATTATTATTGGGAAAAAAGAAGATGCCTTTGCTGTTACTTTCGAGACCTGTGCTTTTGCTAATTTGGGATTTGAAATAGATAAATACATTGGCCCAGGAGAAATTGTTAAGATTACAGCCGAAGGACATGAACAATTAAAAAAACCGGAAGAAAAGATGCAGATATGTTCTTTTCTTTGGGTATATTATGGCTATCCTCCATCGTATTATGAAAATATAAATGTTGATGAATGTCGATATCGTTGCGGAGCGGCTCTTGCAGAAAACGACCATGTAAAAGCCGATTTTGTAGCAGGAATCCCCGATTCGGGCATTGGACACGCTTATGGCTACAGCAATAAAGCATACCTCCCCTTAAAAAGGCCCTATATAAAATATACCCCTACCTGGCCTCGAAGTTTTATGCCGCAAAGTCAGGGGACCCGCGATTTGGTAGCACGTATGAAACTAATACCAAACGAAGATATCATAAAAGGGAAAAGCGGTATTTTTCTTGATGACTCTATTGTTCGCGGAACACAGTTAAAAGACAATGTATCTTCTCTATATAAATCAGGCATGAAAGAAGTCCATATGCGTATTGCCTGTCCTCCCCTTACCTATCCATGTAAATTTTTAAATTTCAGTCGTTCGCGTTCCAATATGGATTTAGCAACATATAAAGCGGTACATCAATTAGAAGGAAAAGAAGATGTAGATATGGCCGCTTATTCAGATTGTTGTTCAGAGAAATATAAATCGATGGTTGAAAAGATAAGAGAGAACTTAGGTCTAACCTCTCTCAAATTTCAGAAGCTGGATGATTTAGTAAAAGCAATAGGACTCCCTAAAGAAAAACTATGCACCCATTGTTGGGATGGCTCAAGTTATGAGTAGTTGCACATATTATATCTTATTTTAGAAAAAAAGTATTAGAAGCACTTCTTGACAAATATGCCGACGAAGGAATTTCCAATATTGAAAATATGGAATTATTAAGGGTAAATCCGTTTGATACGTTCGGCTCTCCTTATGAGATAATTAATGAATTTGGAAGAAAAGAAAAATATTTACAAGCAGTAAAAGAACTGAAGTTAGAATTATATAAATCCGTATAACACAACTAATACCGATTGCATCTATGTTATCGGCATTAGCATTGTAAAAATTTAAAATATTCGTTGGACTATTTTAAAATTTACTATTGGTATTATTCTTTTCCTCCATCTAAAGATGGAGAGAATTCAAACTTTATAGAGAAAAAAAACAGGAAGTTCATTTTTAAGAAGAAATAATACCGATAGCATTAATGTTATCGGTATTACCATTGTA
>DAOLWT010000048.1:0-10697 GCA_035421345.1 Bacteroidales bacterium | reverse complement strand
AAGTGAAGAATGGCATTCAGGAAATTTTGATACAAAACAAGGTTCTGATTTGTGCAGATGGGCTTGTGCTAAGAAAACGCAATATAAGAATTCAATTTTTCTGAAATGAAGAGTTTCGGTTTCGGGGAGAAAACAGAACCGTAGTTTTGAATAAATTTTCTGACAGCCTTGATCTTTTTGTTACTTTTTGTATCAAGACAAAAAGTAAATAAGAAAAAGCCTTGCGTGTCGAATTCTAACTGAGAGTATATTTACAATCTATCTAACTCATCCCTAACTCACAGATAATTTATTGATTAGAATACCATATTTTTGCATAAATTTCTTAGAAATTTGATTTTCGGCTTTACTATCCTTTTTAGTTAGATAATTATTCCTAATTAATGAAATAATGGCAATTGGTAAAAGAACGAAAATCCTAGATAATTTTGGGTTTCTTAATAATTTTGATTTTTTAATAATTCTAGCTTATAGATAGCAAAAGCATTGAATGGATTGAACTTTTAAGTGAAAGATTATTGCGGGGGTTCAGAACAATCTTATTTTATGACAAAGCTCGAAAATAGGTGAATTATTTAAGTATTAAATTGACTTAGTTATTATTCATGCGTTAAGCCAAGTTTTTTTCATCTTTCTATCATATAAATAGGCAAGAAGGATAAATAAAACATATGAAATCAGTACAACAGAAGTTCGCAAAGAATCATTATTTTTCATTATTTCGGGCTCATTATTAAAAGTCATTCCCGAGAAACTGGCTATCATTAAAAATAAGATGACATACGAAAAAATATTTCTTTCCTTTATCAACAGCCAAGCAATTAAAACAAAAAGTATCTCTATTGAATATGTTAGGTAGGGGAAGCTCCATAAACCAAATCCTACTTTATATGTCCCAAATAATATCGGCAAATCATTTGTGTGAACAATTAAATCAATAAACCAATGAGATAACACACATAAACCTAAAATCCATGCCCATCTTTTTTTATTCTGAATCCAAAATAGAATAAACACAATTAATGAAACTATAATAGCACCTAATAATGAATGGGAAAAAGGTAAATCCAATTGGTTTCTAAAAAAAGGATTATTGTTTGAAAGATAAGATGCTTTTTCAATCCCCAACAAAACAAATGTAAAAGCAATTAAATCCAACAACTGTACCGAAGTAAATAACAACCATAATGGGAGTTCTGGAACTTTTTTCTTTACTATGTATCCTAATCCATAATGACCGATAAACATAAATAAAAAAAATATTTATTAATAGCCTAGTGCTAAGAGAAATACGATTACTCCTGTTAATTCAACATCTATGCTTTTCGCAAAATTAAAATAATTAAATACGATTTCTGTTTGCTCTTATAATATTAATTTCTGTCGATGGCAGTGGTTGTAATATTATTATTTGCATCGATCGCAATATCGTAATCGTAACAGTCTAACATGACTACTGTTTCAATATATTCAATATTAGCTACGGTTATGGTAAATACAACTTCGCCGGGAGCATAACTACTACTAGGTGAAGAGGTGCCGGGGTCAACATTATTTATATTAACCGTGCTACCACCCGATGTTTTTATTTGAACACTTGCTTTTTGTGTTCCATTATTCATTATTCTGGCAGATGGATCTTCATCTTTGCATTTTTTACAGCTGTTAAAGCCGAACATACTAATAATTCCAATTAATAAAATGGAACATAAAATTCTTACTTTTTTCATCTTTATTTTTTTTAGTAAACGTTTTTTTGTTTATATATTTTTCAATCTAACATCTTTCATTATTTTATTCCAACTATCATTTTAGAAATAGATTTTTTAACCGTATCAGACAAAGAATCTGTATAATGAGATTCTGTTAGGAATATAATCTCTTTTGATAAATCGGGATGTTTTTTTATAATCTTAATCATCAATTTAAAAGCATTATATCTTACAGATGCTTGCTTTTCTACCTTTTCCCAAATTTTCGCACAAATATCGAACAGTTTTCCTTCGTATTCATCACCTAAGTTCATTCGTTGTAGAATTATCAATAGTTCTCTGAGCTGGTTATCAGGTTTATCCGGTAACGTATCTATTATTTTTTTATGTACTTATGTATTCGTTGGTCATTTTTATCCATGCAACTCCACAACAACCATGCCGCTCTCAAGGAATAGGGTTGTTTATCTGCAATGGCTAATCTAATAATTTCTTCAAAATCATCAGGATGAGATTTCAGGTAGGATATCATATCCGTTTTGTATGAATGAGTTAAAATATATTCCAGCTTATTCAATTCGAGTTCGAAGTTTGTATTTGTTTGAAATAATGTATTTTTATTCTAAATAAATACTCCTCACGTTTATTATAAGTAGATTTAATTAGTTTAACTTTATTTTTACAGTACAGTAGCTCCAAAAGTATCTCCCTTCGCTAAATCGCCGGAGTTAAAGCCTAACATAAACCATTTAGTACGTTGTTTAGAGGTGCCATGGGTAAAAGCATCGGGAACTACATATCCCTGACTTTTTATCTGTATCTTGTCGTCTCCCACTGCTGCCGAGGCATTCATGGCTTCTTCTATATCGCCGGCTTCTAAAATAGATTTCATCTTTTGTGCATAATGTGCCCATACTCCCGATAGGAAATCGGCTTGTAGTTCTAACCTTACCGATAAGTCGTTATATTCGCTTTCGCTTAATGAACTTTTTTTAGCATGTACTTTATCTAATATTCCAAGTAAGTTTTGTACGTGATGTCCTACCTCGTGAGCAATAATATAGGCCTGTGCAAAATCGCCTTCTGCTTCTATCTTCCCTTGCAGCTCTTCTAAAAAGGCTAAATCAATATATACTTTCGAATCGCCGGAACAATAAAATGGACCTACCGACGAGGAAGCATTTCCACATGCCGATTCTACCGAATTGGTAAAAAGTACCAGCTTCGGCTTAACATAGGTTTTTCCCATTCCGGTAAATAAACTGTCCCACACATCTTCGGTATCAGCTAGTACCACCGCTGTAAATTGGGCAAGCGAATCGTAACGAGTTTCCGATTGACTTGTTTCCTGTTCTTGGGTTGAATTTTCTAAAGCGTTAAAAATTTGAGAAGTGTCGCCTCCCATTAATGCAAAAATAATTGCTATAATAATTCCTCCAACACCTCCAATACCGGCTATGCTTTTACCGCTTATTCCTCTTCGGTCTTCCACGTTACCGCTTTGTCTTCTTCCTATCCATTTCATAATTTAAAATTTAAAAAGAGTTTAACAAAAATATTGAATTTAAATAAAATAATGAAGTTTACTTGACTAATTATAATTTAATTTTATATATTTGCCAAATGGTTAAACCAAATAATTAAATTAGATGGTTAAAAATAACGACTTGAATAACAGCGATAAAAATACCGAAAAAATAATATTGGATGCGGCTAAAAAAGTTTTTTTAGTAAAAGGCTTCGATGGAGCTCGCATGCAGGAAATAGCCGATGAAGCAGGCATTAACAAAGCATTGGTGCATTACTATTTTCGAAGTAAAGAAAATTTATTCGATGCTATTTTTAAAGAAGCTTTTCAACAGTTTATGCCTCAAGTGGCCGAAATAGTGAGTTCGGAAGAACCGCTTATTCGCATCATCGAGAAATTTTCGGATATGTACACACGCATGCTTTTAAATAATCCGCATTTACCTATGTTTATACTACACGAAATAAATAGAAACCCGGAACAGCTGGCAGAAAAATTTAGAAGCTTTGGAGTAAAACCGGAACAACTGGTTCAAGTTTTTCAGAAAAAATGTAGCCAGGAAAATTACCGTGTAATTGACCCCCGCCATCTTATTGTTAACTTGTTAGGACTTTGTATTTTTCCGTTTGTGGCGAGACCAATTATTCAAAAACTTATTTTTAATAACAACTCATCCGAATACAATAAATTTCTGGAATCCAGAAAAAAAGAAGTCGCCGAATTTATTATTAATGCTATTTCAATAAAAAAATAATACCATGAGAAAAATATTTTTTCTGTTATTTACTTTTCCGCTTACGCTAATTGCTCAAATAACAGATACATTAACGCTCGATTTTTGTCAGCAAAAAGCATTAGAAAATTATCCGGTATTAAAACAAAAAGACTTACTTAATACCGCAAGCGAAATAAATTTCTCGGAACATATTAAAGCATATTTTCCGCAATTAACTTTAAACGCACAAGCAGTTTACCAGTCGGAAACAACCGAATTGCCTATCCATATACCAAATATGGAAATTCCTTCGCTTAACAAAGATTCATACAAAGCCACCATCGATGTTACGCAACTTATTTACGATGGAGGCGTGGTTTCGGCACAAAAAAAACTGGAGAAAGCCGGTATACAAGCCGAATTACAAGGAGTTGAGTCAGAACTATACAAATTAAAAGATAAAGTAAATACCATCTATTTTTCAATAATTTCTTTACAAGAAAATAAAAAACTATTAAAAGTTGCTAAAAGCGAAATTAATAATAAGCTTTCCAGAATAGAGTCGGGGGTTAAAAATGGCGTTGTTTTAGAAAGTAATGCACTCGTATTAAAAGCAGAAATAATTAAAATGGATCAACTTATTACCGAAATAGATTTTAGTATTTTATCGGGATTTAAAATGCTCGAAGATTATTTAAATATAAGCATTTCCGATAGTGCTAAACTTAAGCTGCCCGATATGGTGGTTCCTGCCATTAATTACGATCATACTCGCCCCGAAATTAAAGCTATTGAATTACAACAACAAAAACTGGATGTCTCTAAATTATTACTCGATGCTAAAAGAATGCCTAAAGTAGTGGCTTTCGGACAAGTGGGATATGGTCGCCCAGGATTAAATATGTTATCGAATACCTTCGATTCTTTTTATTTAGTGGGAGCTAAATTAAGCTGGAATATATGGGATTGGAACGAAACCGCTCAGGATAAAAAATTAATAGAAATTAAAAAAGAATTATTAGAAACACAAAAAGAAACGTTTAATCAAGGATTAAAAATAGTTTTAGAAAAATATATAAATGATATTTCGAAAAATGAAAACCTAATATTGTCAGATAATGAGATAATTATGTTACGCGAAAAAGTTGTAAAAACAGCCGAATCGCAATTAGAAAATGGAACTATTACTGCTACGGAATATATTACCGAATTGAATAATTTAATGCAAGCCAAAATAAATTTACAAACACATACCATTCAGTTAATTAAATCAAAAACCGATTATTTAACCTGGAAAGGGAATTATTAATAATCTTACGTATTGAAAAATAAAGTTTTAACAGAATAAAAAAATCAAAAATATGAAATCGAACATATTATTTTTAGTGGTGATAGTTTTATTGGCATCGTGTAAAAACAACAAAAACGGGTCCGATGCCTTTGGCACATTCGAAGCAACCGAAACAACTATTTCATCGGAAAGTGCAGGTAAAATACAATGGATAAAAATAGAAGAAGGGCAAGTATTAAATGCGGGCGATACCATTGCTTTAGTAGATACGGTTCAACTTTCTTTAAAACGGGAAGCATTGCTTGCTCAACAAAAAGCAGCATCTAATAAAGCCAATTATATTTTAGCACAAGTAAAAGTAATTGAAGAACAAATAAAAACGTCGTTGGTGGAAAAAAACAGACTCGAGAAATTATTTAAAGATGGCGCTGCTACTCAACAACAACTCGATAACATAAACGGATTATTGGCGGTTTATGAAAAACAAATTTCAACTATTGAAACACAGAATGCGCCTGTAATTAACGAATTAGAAGCATACGATAAGCAAATAGCTCAACTTACCGATCAAATAAATCGTTCTTATGTAGTGAATCCGGTAAGCGGCACGGTTTTAACAAAATATTCCGAAGCCAACGAGATTGTAAATCAGGGAAAAGCATTGTATAAAATAGCCGATTTAAATGATATTTTTTTACGGGCTTATGTTAGCGGAGCTCAGCTTCCAAATATTAAATTAGAACAAAAAGTAAACGTATTGGCCGATAAAAACGAAAGCGAGCTTAAAGAATACGAAGGCGTAGTAACGTGGATTTCATCAACAGCTGAATTTACGCCTAAAATAATTCAAACAAAAGAAGAACGGGTTAACTTGGTATATGCAGTAAAAGTTAAAGTTAAAAACGATGGTACCTTAAAAATAGGAATGCCGGGCGAAGTTAAATTCTAAACTTTTTAGTATAAAGGAATAGTAAAAAAGAAAATGAATACAGTTGAGGTAAGTAATATAACCAAATCGTATGCAAAAGTGCAAGCTTTGCAAGAAACATCTTTTACTGTTTCTAAAGGGGAGTTGTTTGGCATTATTGGTCCCGATGGAGCGGGAAAAACAACCTTGTTTCGTATTCTTACCACTTTACTAAAACCCGATAATGGAAAAGCTACTGTTTTTGGGTATGATGTGGTAAATGAGTATAAGCATATTCGAAAAATAGCAGGATATATGCCGGGGAAATTTTCACTTTATCAGGATTTGTCGGTAAAAGAAAACCTCGAATTTTTTGCTACCATTTTTGCTACCACCATCGAAAAAAATTATCATTTAATAAAAGATATTTACAGTCAGATAGAGCCGTTTAAAGACCGACGTGCCGGAGCATTATCGGGAGGTATGAAACAAAAGTTGGCACTCTCATGTGCCATGATTCATAAACCCGAAATTTTGTTTCTAGATGAACCTACTACCGGCGTAGATGCTGTTTCGCGTATTGAGTTTTGGGAAATGTTGCAAAAACTAAAAAACGAGGGAATAACGATTATTGTTTCTACTCCATACATGGATGAAGCATCCCTCTGCGACCGCGTGGCATTAATACAATCAGGAAAAATACTTCAGATAGGGAAACCGCAACAAATTATTGAAGAATATAATATGCCTTTGTTTGCATTGAAATCGGGAAATACCTACAACTTATTAAATTACTTGGAAAAATTAGCTGAATGTGAACATGTTTACCCCTTTGGTCAGTATGTTCATTTTATACCAAAAAATAAAAACATAAGTACTGAAATGCTTGTCAACATTATTAAAAAAGATTATCCGGAAGTGGAAGTTACTAAAATAAGTCCAAATATTGAAGATTGTTTTATGAATTTGATGAGAGATGTGTAAAAGAATGACAGAATGATAGAAGGAATGAATGATAGAATTACAGAATGAATATAAAAATAATGATTTATGGGTTATACACAAGAGGAGAAAATTAAATTTTCGGAAGAATTTAAAGTAAGAACGAAAAATTTTTGCATTAACAATTTTACGAATATATCAAGCCATGCCTAAAAATGGGGAATATGTTATTATAGGAAATCAGCTATTAAGGTCTGCTACATCTGTTGCTGCTAATTACAGAGCTACATGTAGATCAAGATCAAAAGCAGAATTTTTTAGTAAGATTTCTATCGTAGTGGAAGAAGCAGACGAAAGCTTATTTTGGTTAGAGGTTTTATTAGAAGGAAGTTTAATGCCTGAAAAAGAAATAATTCCTCTAATTCAGGAAGCAAAAGAAATTACATCAATCGTTTCATCAGCTAGAAAAAATATTTATTAGTTATTTATTCAATCAATCATTCTATCATTCTGTCATTCAATAATTCAATAATTCAATAATTCAACAATTGCTACAAACAGAAAAAATAATAGTAGTAAAGGAGCTGGTAAAAAAGTTTGGCGACTTTATTGCCAACAATCATCTTTCTTTCGATGTCTACAAAGGAGAGATATTCGGTTTTTTAGGAGCGAACGGAGCAGGTAAAACAACTGCCATGAAAATATTATGTGGACTATCGAAACCTACATCGGGAGAAGTTACAGTGGCCGGATACGATGTTTATAAAGAACCGAATAAAATAAAGAATAGGATAGGCTATATGAGTCAGAAATTCTCGCTGTATGAAGATTTAACGGTTCGTGAAAATATTCGGTTTTATGGTGGAATTTATGGCATGCGTTTAAAAGATATAAAAATTAAAAGTCAGCAGTTGATAGAAAAACTGGGTTTGGAAGAGGCAGCTGATAAGCTAATATCCGACCTTCCGTTGGGTTGGCGACAAAAGCTAGCATTTTTAGTCGCTTTAATTCACGATCCGGAAATTGTGTTTTTAGATGAACCTACCAGCGGAGTGGATCCTATAACACGTAGACAGTTTTGGTCGTTAATTTATGAAGCGGCTCATAAAGGAGTTACTATTTTTTTAACAACACATTATATGGATGAATCGGAGTATTGCGATCGGGTTTCTATTATGGTCGACGGTCGTATTGCGGCATTAGATAAACCACAACAGCTTAAAAAAATATATGAGGCTGATTCTATGAACGAAGTATTTATTCGATTAGCTAGAAATAAAGAATTTAAAAAAGAACCGAATAAATCATGAAACATTTCATCGGATTTTTAAAAAAAGAGTTTTATCATATATTCCGCGATAAGCGAACATTAGGTATCTTATTCGGAATGCCGATAGCCCTTATGATGTTGTTTGGCTATGTTATTACTACCGAAGTGAAAGATGCTCGTATAGCCATACTCGATCAATCGAAAGACGAAACAACACGTAAAATAATAGAGAAAATAGCATCGTCGGGATATTTTGTGATTGCAAAAAATTTAGATAACGAAACACAAATAGAAGATTGTTTTCGCAAAGGTTTAGTAAAAGAAGTAATCGTTTTTCAACCCGGGTTCGGACAAAAACTACAAAAAGATAAAAAAGCCTCCGTTCATTTAATAGCCGATGCCTCCGATGCCAACTCCGCAAATTTAATTATAAATTATACCGGTGCTATTATGAACGATTTTATACAAAAAGAAAATGCGTCCGCGGTCTTGCCTATGCAAATCATAACTGAATCGAGGATGTTATATAATCCCGAATTAAAAGGGGTTTATATGTTTGTACCCGGAACTATGGCTATGATATTGGTATTAATAAGTGCCTTACTCACCTCTGTAAGTATTGTGCGCGAAAAAGAAATGGGAACCATGGAAATACTGTTGGTCTCGCCTTTAAAGCCGATACAAATTATTTTCGGGAAAGTAGCTCCCTATATTGCACTTTCTTTTATTAATGTTATTACCATCCTGTTGCTAAGCAATTATGTTTTTGGCTTGCCGGTTAAAGGAAGTTTGCTTTTATTGTTGGCAGAGAGTCTGCTATTTATAATTCTTTCGCTATCGTTGGGCATCTTGGTTTCTTCTCTTACTAATAACCAGCTTACGGCTATGTTTGCCTCTATTTTGGGATTAATGTTACCTACCATTATTCTTTCGGGTTTTATTTTCCCTATTGAAAACATTCCCGCATGGATACAATGGTTATGCTATGCTAATCCAACGACATATTTTATCATTATTTTAAAAAATATTATGTTGAAAGGACTGGGGTTAATGAGTGTGTGGAAGGAAACATTGATTTTAGTGGGAATGACCTTTGTATTATTAGGATTGAGTATTAAAAAATTCAATATCCGTTTAGAAAAATAAAGAAGCAGATGAGGACTATATTATTCATATTGCAAAAAGAATTTATTCAGATAAGTCGCAACAAAATGATGTTACCCATGATATTTGTTGTGCCCTTGATTCAGCTTCTTTTATTAGTAAATGTTGCTACCATGGAAATGAAGCATATTAAAATCTTCATTGTAGATAACGACCTTAGTACTACTTCCCGACAGCTTACGGCTAAGTTTAGTAATTCTAATTTTTTTGTTTTAAAAGGCTATTCCAATCAAATTGCGGAGGCAACAGCATCTATTGAAAATAATAAAGCCGATATGGTGCTTCACATACCCAAAGGCTTTGAAAAAAAATTAGGGAAAGAAAACAAATCGGAATTACAACTGTTATATAATGCCATTAACGGAACAGTTGCAGGAATAAGCAATGCTTATACTACGCAAATAATATCGGGATATAACTACGAAATTTTACCGAGAGGAAGTGGAAGCAGTGCCTTGCAATATAGTGCCGGCAATATCCAAATTATCCCTTCTTTTTGGTATAACCCTACATTAAATTATAAAATATTTATGGTTCCTGCTATCCTTGTATTGCTGGTAACTATAATCGGTTTAGGCTTATCATCGCTTAATATTATTAAAGAAAAAGAAATGGGAAATATTGAACAAATAAATGTAACTCCCATTAAAAAAATACATTTTATTTTCGGTAAACTGCTTCCTTTTTGGATAATAGCACTCCTCATGATGGGTGTTGGATTAATAATTGGAATAATCCTTTTTCATACCCCCATTTTAGGAAGTATTGGGTTGTTGTTTGCGGTAGCATCGGTATATCTTTTGGTAATATTAGGGTTCGGATTAATAATTTCGAATATTTCGTCAACCATGCAACAAGCCGTTTTTGTAGTATTCTTTTTTATGATTATTTTTATTATGATGAGTGGAATATTCACGCCTACCGACAGTATGCCGAATTGGGCAAAAATTATTAATTACATAAATCCGATTGCTTATTTTATGAAAATGATACGAATGATATTATTAAAAGGCTCCGGATTTAAAGACATTTATCAAGATTTCTTCATGTTATTAGGATACGGAATTGTTGTTATTACATTAGCAGTAAATCGGTATAAAAAAGTAGGATAAAAGAATTTTTAAAACGGAAACAACGCAATAATAAAAAACAGTTTTGTGTATGTTTT
>DAOLWT010000047.1:0-10944 GCA_035421345.1 Bacteroidales bacterium | reverse complement strand
GCAACAATAGCAATAAATATAAATTTCATCCATGAACTACTTTTCTTAGGAGTGCAACAATCGGTGCTACCACATCCACAACCTGATTTTGATTTGTTTTCGTTTTCCATTTTATAATGTTATTAAATTATTATTTTAAGTGTTGTTTTTAATGATTAAAATCGCAACTGTTACAACATCCACTGCATCCCATGTTTTGAGACTGACTTTGTTTTTTCTGTGCATTCGGGTCACGGTATTCATCGCATTCTGTTTTACATTTCGGACAGGGTGCGACAAATTTCATACAAGGGCCGTAAATCGGATCTGTCCATTCTTTTTTTATTCCTGAAGCATCGAAAAGATGTTTACAAGAACTACACCAAAATTTTTCTTTTTTCATACTATTCAATTTCTTTAAAATATTTTTTCTTAAACCAAAATGCGACATTAACTAATGCAATCATTACAGGCACTTCCACTAAAGGACCTATCACTGCTGCAAAAGCCTCCCCTGAATTCATTCCAAAAATGGCAATAGCTACTGCAATGGCTAATTCAAAGTTGTTACTGGCAGCGGTAAATGAAAGGGTAACGGATTGTCCGTAATTAGCTCCGACTTTTTTGCTCATAAAAAAAGAAAGCACAAACATAATTACGAAATAAATAAGTAGTGGGATAGCTATTAATACTACATCGAGTGGAATTTTAACAATATATTCCCCTTTTAATGAAAACATGACTATAATCGTAAACAGAAGCGCAATAAGCGTTATAGGACTTATTTTAGGAATAAATTTAGTATGATACCATTCTTTACTTTTAACACGGATTAATATAAAGCGAGTAAGAAAACCGGCTATAAAGGGAATACCGAGATAAATAAAAACACTTTCAGCAATCTGACTGATGGTAATATTTTCAACAGCTTTGTTTGTTGGAATACCAAACCAAGCGGGTAATATAGCAATAAAGAAATAGGCATATACGGAAAAGAAAATCACTTGAAAAATACTGTTAAATGCGACTAAGCCCGCAGCATATTGTGTATCGCCTTTTGCTAAATCATTCCAAACAATTACCATGGCAATACATCGGGCAAGGCCAATCATAATAATACCATACATGTATGGCAGGTTGGAATTGTTTTCACCGGGGAATAATTTGAAAAAAATTATAGCAAGTGCAAACATCAGCACTGGTCCTATTATCCAGTTTTGAACCAACGAAAGGGACAATACTTTGTAATTTTTAAATACATCGCCAAGCTCTTCGTATTTAACTTTTGCAAGTGGTGGATACATCATAAGTATCAATCCAATTGCAATAGGAATATTGGTTGTGCTTTCGGGCGATGATTTAAGAGACTCCCAAAAATCGGCAATGGCAGGGAACAAATAACCTGAAAATACACCGATAAACATAGCCAAAAAAATCCATAGGGTTAAATATCGGTCAAGAAATTTTAAACGTTTTTTCTTTCCTTCCATAAAAAAATGTAGGTTTTAGTTGAATTACGGAGATTGATTTTATTCTATAACAATTCCTTTTATTGATAAAACAACCGTACTTGTTTTCGCATTCGATAAAACAGTAATTGATTTATTAATGCCCCCAACTCTTTGGGTATCGTAAACAACATTAATTATTCCCGTTTTCCCTGGTAATATCGGATCTTTAGGCCAAGTGGGAACAGTACAACCACAAGAGGATCTTACATTGCTTAGTATTAAAGGTTCTTTCCCTGTATTTTTAAATTTAAATTCACAAGCCCCGTCAGATCCCTTTTTAATGGTGTCATAATTGTGTACAATATTTTCAAAAGTTATTTCAGGATCATTTGTATTTACGTTCTTTTTTGTTTGGGTGTTAGTGGTCTGCGATTTTGCTACCATAACGAATAACACAAGAGAAAATGTAACAAGTGTTAATTTTGTAATTTTAGAGAGTTTCATATTAATTTAATTTATATTGGTTAATAATTTATTTTTTTTCTAGGTCTTAATCTACAAACGCATGCACCCATAAGAGCTTCCCCTTCATCAATTTTTAAGGGCAATCCATCTCTTTCCCATTCAACAATACCTCCGGCTAAATTTGCAATGTTTGAATATCCTTTATTTAAAAGAAATAGCATCGCTTCTCTGCTTCGCAAACCTGCAGAATCAGCTATAATGAGAGGCTGATCGGCAGGTAATTTTGAAAAATAATTTTTTAATTCACTATTAGGTGCATAGATTAAATTCGGGACATCAAACTGCTTATAGTTAATGAGCGAAGTTTCTCTAACATCAACAATAATGGCATTATTTTCTTTCGCCTCTTCATAAGCTTCGCGAGGCGTTAAATTTAAAAAGCCTGCACTTTGAAATCCGATGTTTCGAAAGAAACGAGTTTTCATTCGCTTGTTTTATTATTTAAAAGAGATAAACTTTTTTTAATACCTATCTGAAATGAGAATTGGTTTGTAATCTGGGTTCCGTTTACATTTTTATAAATTGGAATTTCAGACATAAGAACAAAACTCCATTTTGATGGAAGTGAATAAACAAGTTGTGGATTTAAATACAGTACCCGACTTCCGGTAGATTCAATTAACAACCCTTCTTCTCTTTTATCTTTCCCTCTCCATTCAAACTTGCTGTTTGCTATTAAACTAAAATTAGGTAAAAAGGTATAGGTGCCTGCTAAAGCATACTGAAAATAATTTCCGTAATGATAAATCAAAAAGCCTTTGTTAATAGTGCTACTTAGTTCGAATAATGCAAAGCTGTTCCACCCAAATTTACTAGTGGCTTTTTTTCTGGAATAAAAAATACTGGCATTATATTTAAATGCACCCGAAGAAGGTTGTAAGGAAATAGGGATAACAGCTCCGTTTAATTCTTCGTGAAAAGCACCAATAGGTGCTTTTGCTCCGGCAGAGAATACTAGTTGAGAAATTGGTTTTACTGTATTAAGAGCAATAGAACGAACGTTTAGCCCAATATCTCCTAAGCCACTGGCAGAAATAATATCTTTTTCTCCTAAATTTATTTCTTTGGTCTTATTTAAAAAATATCCTAATTCCGAGTATAATGATATACGAGTAGAAAGTCCGTATGTTAAAGAAAAATGGGTATAATTAAAATAACTTTTTTGATCATAGAGGGAACCTATGTTTTTTGTCTTTTCATAAAAATCTTCAGAAAAACTATATTTATAGGATAAAAAAACACGCCAATTATTTTTTGATAGACCATCATTAGAACCATCTCCTCCTGCAGGATTTCCGGCCGAACAACATTGAGCTGACACCATGTTCGGATATAAAATAAAAGTACCTATAAAAAAAAGTAATAATAAATTTTTCATAAATTATGGATTTACACGAATCATAATGGTGTCAGAAACGGTACCATATTCATTGGATACTTTACATTCAATGGTATTAAGCCCTATACAGGAACTGCATCCCCAATATTTTACCGCTAATGAATCTTTTGCCCACAAACTACCATGATTAGCACTCCATGTATATTTCAAATTTTTACCGCGGGCATATGCTTTTATGTAAATTTCTTCCCAAATTACCACACTTCTTTTGGTAGCAGTCAGACTATCTAATGCTAGATTATCTGAAGCGTCGGGTTCCGGTTCTTCATTGTTTTTTTTGCATGATGTAACCAGAAACAAGCTTAAAAAAAGAAAATAAAGGATTGTTTTCATATTATTGTTTTTTTAATAATGGATATATTTCATCTGAATCACCAAGATTATAAGTTGTTTTTTGCCAAATAAGCTCATTGTTGCCGTTAAAAATAAATACATGGGGAGTAGCTACTACATTCATCGCTCTTTTAAAATCGGAATTAATATCTAATAAAAATTCAAACGTCCATCCCTTCCCATTTACTAGCGGCGCAATACGGTTAGAATTTTTAGAATCATCAATAGATACGGCATATAATATTACTCCTGTTTCTGTTTGCCAGTCGGGATATACTTCGTTTATTTCATCTAACATTTTTAAATTTGGCGAACAACATGATTTCCAAAAAATAATAATGAAAGGCTTTCCGTTATTCGAAATTTCGGATGAATTAAAGCTTGTTCCTTTCAGCGTTTTTAATGAAATAGCTGGGATTTTATAAATTAAAGAATCAGTATTCTGCGAAACTCCATGAAAACAGAGTGAAATTAAAATTAAGAAGGAGAAAATATTATTTTTCATCAGAATAATTTTTTGTTAAAATATGAAATTAAACAAATACCCAATAATCATAATTCCTGTACCAACAACACCTATAAAAGTAAAAATTAAAGGGAGTTTCAGTACCTTTCTGAGAATTATCATTTCAGGAAGCGAAAGGCCAATAACAGCCATCATAAATGCTAATGATGTTCCTAGTGAAGCTCCTTTTTCAATCAAAACGGAAACAATAGGTACTATTCCTGCTGCATTAGAATATAAAGGGATTCCTATCAAAACAGATAATGGAACAGAATACCATGCATCTTTTCCCATAAGTGTTGCCATAAAATCTTCAGGAATATAACCATGAGCGCCTGCGCCAACAGCTATACCTAAAGCTACATAAAGCCAGACTTTCCCGACAATATCTTTTACAGCATTATATCCAAGCTTGATCCTATCGCTAAATTTTATTTTTTCTTCACTCAGCGCATTTTTCCCTACTTTAGTTTCGTATACCCACGATTCAACCCATTTTTCAAGTTTGAGTTTCCCAATAATCCAACCTGCTAGTATTGCAATAAACAAACCGGTGCCAACGTATATTAATGCTGTTTGCCATCCAAACATTCCATACAAAAGCACAACAGCAACTTCATTTATCATTGGTGCGGAAATAAGAAATGAAAAAGTAACTCCAAGTGGAACCCCGGCTTCTACAAAGCCAAGAAATAAAGGTATTGCTGAGCATGAACAAAACGGTGTCACAACACCCAATAAAGCAGCCATTATGTTTCCTGTAAATGTTTTTTTACCTTCTAATGCTTTGCGTGTGCGTTCAGGGGTGAAGTAAGTACGAATAATTCCAACAACGAAAATAATTAGAGTTAATAATAACATTACTTTAGGAAATTCAAAAATGAAGAACCATAATGTTTCTGCCAAATGATCTCCTTTGGTCATTCCAAATGCAGAGAATATTAACCAGTTGGTAAAAGGCATTAAATAATGATAAATAAGATACCACACAGGTATCAACAATAAAGGTAATATTATTTTCCCTTTTAAACTTTTTAAAAACCCTATATTCATTTCACTAGCCTTTCAGATAAAAAATATACACATAATAAATACCTACAATAATAAATGCAACAGCAACTACTCTTCTGAACCATTTTTCGAAAGTTTTAATTTTATTGTAAAAGCCTCCTAAATTTGAAATGCTGAATGCCAGTATATATGCAACAATTATTACCGGAAGACCAATTGCAATAGCAAAAATAAAAGGAAGAAATAATCCCGACGGACTTGCCACAGACATAGGAATTAACATGCCAAAATACAAAACACCGCTATACGGACAAAATGCAAGTGCAAAAATAATCCCTAATAATAAGGCGCTCCAGCTACTCCCGACTTTACTTCTTTTTACAAGGTTTTCGGAGAGAATAGATGTACCCGGAATTTTAATTTTTATGAGGTCGAGCATGAAAATGCCTATTAAGATTAATAAAGGGCCTAAAATACGTTCTCCATAAACTTGAAAAAATTTAGCTACATGAAATTTGCTGGCTCCAAAATATAATATAACACCTAGTCCTGTATAGCTAATAGCTCTGCCAAGTGTATAGTACAAGCCATTTAGAAATATTTTTTTCTTGTTTTCAATATCTTTACTTATAAAACCAATGGCTGTTATGTTGGTTGCCAAAGGGCATGGACTTATTGCGGTCATAATACCTAACAAGAATGCATACCAAATAGGGGCAGAGGTATTGTCGAGTAAATTCTGAAGAAACTCCATATTCCTTTATTTTAGCAATTCAGTAATTTTATTTTTAAGTTCACTTATAAAAATATCTTCTTTGTGAACTTTTTGAAAAGCCCAATTACTAAGATCCTCTGTTTTTTCTTTTGCTCCGTTTATAAAAGTAATTGCTAATGTGGCTCCATATGCATCATATTTTTCGCTTATAACTTTGTTTTCGGGTAATTCGCAGTTTATAATTGAAACATTTATAATGCCACTATCGACTTCTGTTTTAAAATTTTCAAAAATAGTTTTTCTTACCAGCGTTTCAATCGTTGTACAGGTATTGCAACGGTTGGTAATATGAAAATACAATACAGTTAATTTAAGATTTTTAGCATTGTTTGAAACAATTGTATCTCCAATGGTTTGACTAAATAATGAGCCGGTAAGCATAAGACTCAAAATAAAAATGAGAGCTTTTTTCATAAATATTTTTTTTAAATTGGTAAATAAATCAATTATTGAAATAGGTTTATTTTAAATAATCCGTTATTGTTTTTCTTAATATTTCTATAAATTTTTCTTCTTTATTTTTGGCGTATTTAAATCCGTCGCCTGTTAAATCTGTTTTTGTTTCGCTGCCATTTAAAATTTTTGTAACAAAAAGGGAAGAGCCAAATACCTGATATTTCTCAGAAATCACTTTGTTTTTCGATTCTTCAATATCTATTGTTTTAAACTCAATAATTCCTTCGGAGAGTTCTTTTTTATAATATGTATTTATTGTTTTTTTAGTAACCTCTTCTATAGCAACACAAGAAACACATCTATTCGCACCGTGAAAATAATAAACTTTAACTTTAGGTTTTGCAATTTTAACGTTTTTGGTTTTAGAAACGAGTGTGTCCGTATTTTTTTCAATATTGTTTTCAGCAGTAGTCATTGCTGATTTTGTAGAGTCTTCATCAAAAATTGAATCTGTTGCATTTACTTGAGAAATGCTGTCGTTCACAGTTTTTTCTGATTGACCTGAATTTCCACAACCGGGGAAAATGAATGCAGTTATTAAAACTACAAAAAGAATAATTGCTGTTTTTTTTAACATATTTTTTTGCCTATTTTAGGGGGATTAGAAAATATTTCAGTAAATAAATTTTTAGCTTGCGCCCAATTTTCATGGTTTATACAATATTTAATTTTTGGAGGATTAATTTCACCTTGTATTAATCCGGAGGCTTTTAGCTCTTTAAGATGTTGAGAAAGCGTAGAACGGGCTATAGGAATTTGTTCTGCCATATCGCCACTATAACAACAACTAGATGTAGCTAACTTTTCTAATATATAAATACGAGCAGGATGCCCTAGTACTTTAGCATATTTAGCTAAATTTTTTTGTAGTTCAGTATATTCAATTTTTTTATTCATTACATTATGAATTACAATGAGTCCGTAAAAGTTCCTTTAATTCACTCATGGAAGGAAGTCTTCCCGATAATACCAATTTGCCATCAATAACAATACCGGGTGTACGCATAATACCATACGACATAATTTTTACGATGTCTTGTTCTTTTTGCACATTCGCAGTAATGTTAAGTTCTTCTAATGCGGCGATGGTATTTTTTTCGAGTGTTATGCAATTTGGACAACCAGGACCTAATAATATTATTTCCATTTTTGTATTATTTTTTATTTAGTATTTCGTAAAAATACGAAATATATCTAAATAAAAATAATCTTTTTTAATATATTTTTAAAAAAGATTATTTAAAATGAATTTGAAATGAAGGGAAAATTTATTAATTGTTTGAATTACAATTGTTAACGCAATCTAAAATTTGAGTTATAGATTCGTTTTTAATAGAATAATAAGTTTGTTTTCCTGCTCTTTTTGATACTAAGATACCTTTATTTTTTAAAATATTAAGGTGGTGTGAAGCAGCAGCCTGTTCAATTTTTAATTTTTCGTAAATCTCAGTAACATTTAATTTGGTGTTACTATTTAATAGAGAAATAATAGCAATTCTCATGGGGTGTGCGATAGAACGTAATCTACTGGCAGCGTCTTCTAATTTTCGAATGTCTAAATCTACTTTTATCATTTTATTTAAATTTTGATGCAAAGATATAAAAAATATATTATCTAGAAAAATAAATATTTAAGATTTATTTATTAAATAATGGTATAAAATCGAATAATTTTACGTCAAACAATCCTTTGTCGCTAATTTTTATTTCCGGAATTACAAGTAACGCCATGAAAGACAGTGTCATAAATGGAGAAGTAAGTTTACATCCCAATTCTTTTACTTTTTTATCGATATGTATATATTTTTCCGCAACCAAGTATCCATTTTCATTCGACATAATACCACCCACCTGTAACGGTAGAAAAAATGAATTATTATGTTCTCCTTCATTTTTTTCTTCAATAACGCAAATACCACCTTTTTTTTCAATCAATAACTGCATGGCTTTCAGTATGCTATAATCGTTAGTACCTACCGCAATAATATTATGACTATCATGCGCAACCGTTGATGCGATAGCTCCTTTTTTTAATCCAAAATTTTTAATAAATCCGATACTCGGTTTTGAAGGGGTATATCGGTTTAAAACCACTATTTTTAAAATATCATTTTCCGGGTCGCTTATAACTTTTCCGTTTTCAATACGTGCCGGAGTCATTATTCTTTTTGTAATTAGTTGTCCGTTAATTGCTTCGATTACGTTTAAAAAATTTCCGGTTGCTTCTATTTCTAAATCTTTAATAGAAATTGGCTTGCAATTAAAAACGTTGATAGTTTCTTCAGCAATGGATTTTATAAATGTTTTTCCATTTTCAGCAACTTTTTCTCCTTTAATATAGGTAGCAGAAATATGGAAATCTTCTAGCGAATCTGTTATTAGAAAATCTGCATCATCATTTGGTTGTAGTAATCCAACATTTAACTTATAATGATTAACAGGATTATAAGACATGGTTCTTAAAACTTTAAGCGGGTTATATCCCTTTTTAACCGCTCTTGAAGCAATTGTATTCATGTGATTTTGAGCTAATTCATCTGGATGTTTGTCGTCGGAGCAAAACATGATATCGTCAGCATAATTATCCATTAAAGGGATTAATTCTTCAAAATTTTTCGCAGCACTTCCTTCGCGAATAAGAATTTTCATTCCATTTTTAATTTTATGAATGGCTTCGGTTAAACTAAAACATTCATGATCGGTAGAAATACCGGCAGATATATATTTAATGGCATCATCTCCTGCTACTCCCGGGGCATGTCCATCAGTTGGTTTACCATATTTCTTAGCGAGCGCTATTTTTTTAAATATTTCTTCATTATTAGCTAAAACTCCTGGAAAATTCATCATTTCAGCTAAATAATAAATTTTATTGGAAGATAGTAATTCATCAATTTCTTTTATTCCTAAAGAAGCACCTGTACTTTCAAAAGAAGTTGCAGGAACGCAAGAGGGGGCGCCAAAATAAAATTTAAAAGGGACTTTTTCGCCATTTTGTATCATGAACTTAACTCCTTCTATACCTAAAACATTGGCTATTTCATGTGGATCAGAAACGGTTGCAACGGTACCATGAGTAACTGCTATTCTAGCAAATTCCGAAGGAATTAACATGGAGCTTTCTATATGGATATGTGCATCAATAAAACCGGGAATAATATAATGGGTTTCATTAACTTTTTTTTCAAGAATAGAATGGATTTTCCCATTTTTAATTTCTATTGTTCCGCTATAAATACGCTGGCTAACAACATCAACAATATTTCCTGAAACAGAAAAAGGAATATGCTTCATTTAAATAGTTTTTAGGTATGCATCAAAACTACAAAAATTAAAAGAAATAATTTTAAAAAATGAAGGAGTAGAAATTTAAGATTGTTGAATTTTATTGGCTAATTGTCCGCAGGCAGCAGCAATATCTTCCCCTCTGCTTTTTCGAATATTAACAATAAGATTTTTAGTTTCCAGAATTCCGGCAAATCCATTTACATTTATTTCCGGTGATTTACGGAAGCCAGTTCCTTCAACATGATTGTATTCAATTAAATTAATTTTACAAGGAACAATTTTGCAAAATTCAGCCAATTCTCTTGCATCTGCAACAGAGTCGTTAAATTTACTTAAAAGTAAGTATTCGAAGGTTACGCGGTTTTTTGTTTTCTGGTAATAATATTTTAACGCATCAGCAAGATCTTCGAGCGAATTTTGTTGATTCACAGGAATTATTTCATTTCTTTTTTTATTATTCGCTGTATGTAATGAAATAGCCAAATTAAATTTTACTTCATCATCGGCTAGTTTTTTTATCATTTTGGTTAAGCCTACGGTAGAAACGGTTATTCTGGAAGGTGACATGTTTAGTCCGTCGGGAGATGTTATTCGGTTTATCCCTTTAATTAGATGATCATAGTTTAATAAAGGTTCTCCCATTCCCATAAATACAATATTGGTAAGTGGGTTTGAATATCGTTCCATCGCCATTTTCGATAAAATAGCAACTTGGTCGTAAATCTCAAAAAAAGTAAGATTGCGACTAAATCCAAGTTTGGCGGTTGCACAGAATTTACATCCCATGGAACAACCAACTTGAGAAGATATACACGCAGTCATCCTTTTTTCGGAAGGAATTAACACTCCTTCTACTATTTTTTTATCGCTTAATTGGAAAGCTGTTTTTATAGTTCTATCTTTACTTATATGCGTAATTGAAGAATGCATCTGATGAATCATAAAATGCTCATCTAAAAATTTTCGGGTTGCTACCGACATATTATGCATTTCATCAAAATTTCTTACCGATTTCTTCCATAACCACTCCCATACCTGTTTCGATTTAAAGGGTTTATCCCCATGAGAAACAAAAAAGTCTTTTATTTCTTCGGGTGATAATAGTCGAATATCGGGTTTGGTATTTTCCTGCATTTATTATTGATTTAAGAATAAATCATTAGATTGGTTTGCAAAGATAAGGATAAATTTCGTGTTTTCCTTGTTTTTATTGAAAAAGAAC
>DAOLWT010000046.1:0-11067 GCA_035421345.1 Bacteroidales bacterium | reverse complement strand
TCGGTTTCGGGGGAAAAACAGAACCGTAGTTTTGAAGAAATTTTCTGACAGCCTTGTCCCGATAGCCATCGGGATTTGTTACTTTTTGATCAAGCAAAAAGTTAATAAGAAAAAGCGTTGCATGTATAATTCTGACTGAGAATAAATTTACAATCTAACTAACTCATCCCTAAATCACTGATAATTCATTGATTGATTGATTAGAATACCATAATATTGCATAAATTTCTTAGAAATTTGATTTTTCTTCTTTACTGTCCTTTTAAGTTAGATATTTATTTCTAATTAATGAATTACTGGCAATTGTTATAAGGCACGGTTTATAAAACGCGCACGAACCTAGAGATTGGAAATAAAGGTTCGGCGGTTACCGACCGCCAAATTCGTGAATATGTCTCTGAAATTACGAAACTGGATTTATGGATACTATATTGTGGAATATGAAGAAAATGTTTCCGTATCTATAAAATAACAGTGAAAAAGGCATAGTTCATTTTTATTAATCTTATTTTAAAAAATTTAAACTTCTCCGTAATTTTATTACGGTTTAATTAAATATTTTTACATTTGATTCTCAACAAATCCCTTTTTATGCCATTAAATAAAAAATCCTTCATCCGATATAGCATTATTGATGCGTGTTTACGTAACAAATTTTACAAATACCCTAGTCGAGAGGAAATTATAAATAAATGTGAAGAAAAACTTGATTGTAAAATTTCTGTTTCAACATTCGAAAAGGATATTTATGCAATGAAAAATCTCTCTGAACCTGGTTATTACGCACCTATTGAATACTCCAGAAAAAACAATGGCTATTTTTATTCCAATAAAAATTATGCTATTTCAAATATAAAAATGAAAGAAGAAGATATTGACGCCATTGAATTTGCAACAGCTATCCTTAAACAATATAAAGACCTTCCTTTACTTAAAAATTATGCTTCTGCCATTGATAAAATTATGGATGTGGTAAATGTGCGTAAACTATTAAATAAAAATCAGTTTTACGATTATATTCAATTAGATAAAACATGGTCGCTATATGGAAACAAATATCTGGAGCCAATTATTGAAGCAATAAAAAATCAACTTGTTTTAAAAATATATTATAAAACCTTTTATGCGGAGACAGTAAATACACATTTTGTTCATCCATATCTTTTAAAAGAGTATAAATCGAGATGGTATGTAATTGGATTACACGAAAAATATCAGGATATAATCGTTCTTGGACTCGAACGGATAGTCGATTTAGAACAAATAAAAGATAAAAAATTTAAACTTTCGAATTTTAAACATGTTGATTATTATAAAAATGCTATTGGAGTAACTGTTCATAAGGATAAGCCGAAACAAATTCTTCTTGAATTTACCAAAGAACAAGCACAATACCTAATTACCCAACCTATTCATGCGAGTCAAAAAATATATAAAACCTCGAATACTACAATAACAATTAGTTTAACCCTTATTGTGAATTACGAACTAAAATCCTTATTGCTAAGCTGGGGAAATAATGTTAAAATTATTAAACCCCTGGCGTTACGTGAAGAAATAAATCAGACCTACAAAAAGTGCTTAAATCAATATAAATAATAAGCAAATAAATATCTTTTAAACCGTAAATAAATTACGGTTTAATACCCGTTCTTTGTAAGAAAACTAATTTATGGAATTTAATATTGATTGTGTTTATTTAAATGAATCAGATATTATTCTAATACATAACGAGAACGATAATAAAACCAGCTTTTTTTCGTTTATGTTTACAGACTTTATCACCCTGCTGAATACCATGGGTGAACCCGGTAGAAATATGATTGAATGTATCGACAGGATATATTATGAAAAAGAAGTCGAATATTTTGAAGGAGTTGAATGTATTGAAGACAACAACTGTTCCTTACCCCTTATCAAAATTATACCTGCGGAAGAAATAGGGTCTATATTAATTTGTTCTTTTGAAAATTTGGGGACTATGCCTTCTTCGTACAACAGTAAGGTTAATAGAATGATAGAAGAAGCAAAAACAATCGTTAAAATAGAAGAAAATAAGGCCTTGCTTTTATTGGCTGAAGAAAACATCTATCAAATCTCCCAATTAATAGAATCCGACGAATACGAAGCCGCTGCTAGCTTATTAGCAGAAGTCATTTCCGATTTCCCCAACATACCTGACTATCGAATTAATTACGGTATATGCTTGACCCACATATTCCGTTGGGGGGAAGCACTCGAACAATTAAATATTGCTTTGAAAATTAATGAAAATTCGGTTGAAGCTTTATTAAGCAGGGCCGACCTTTACCGAAAATTGAACAGATATAATGATGCGATTGTTGATATTAAGAAAGCCTTAACATTAAGAAGAAAAAGGGATGATGTTCTTTTTGAATTAGCTATCACATATACCGAAATGAATGATTTTGATAATGCATTAATTATTGCCAACCGATTTCTAAAATTATATCCCAAAAAAGAAGAATCTTATCTATTAAAAGGGAATATACATGAAGAAATGAACGAATATAGAAAAGCCATTGAAATGTATAATTATATACTTTTTAATATAAACCCTTTTAGCGACTGGGCTTTTTATTACAGAGGCAGAGCAAAGTCGGAATGTTTATTAATAGAAAAAGAAGCCATCGAAGATTTAGAAATGTCTCATTTACTAGGCAATCGCTTAGCAAACGAATTAATTGAAGATATAATGGATGATAGCGGGGTGATATTATAAAATTGTGTGTGTTTTAGTCGTAGTGATATCTACATTTAGCTATAAGGATTTCGTTGCCATTCACTTTATAAATTAAGCGGTGTTCCCCATCAATTCTGCGAGACCAAAACCCTTTATATTTATGTTTTAATGGTTCCGGTTTTCCAATTCCTGAAAATGGATTTCTGGAAATTTCTTTTAATAATGAATTAATTTTTAAGAGCATTTTTTTATCTGTGTTTTGCCAGTATAAATAATCCTCCCAAGATTCATCAACAAATATGTATTTCATTCTACTATTAAATCTTTAGAAAATGAGGTACCTTTTTTCAATTTTTTAATAGCTGAATCCAGTCGTTTTTCGTTTTTCTTCGACGATAATTCATGGTTTGTGGCACAAAGAGAATTATATTCATCCAACGACATTATAACTATTCCGGTATCTTTTCCTCGGTTAATAATTAATGTCTCAAGGTTTTGTGTAACCCTATCCAAATAACGTTTAATATCTCTTCTAAAGTCGGAAATTGATGCTGTTAACATAGTTTATATTTTTATGTACTTAATTATGTACAAATATACGTACATAAATTTTAAAAACAAAATATTTTTTGAGGTATTTTATTAAATGGAAGTGAAGACATAATTTACTATGAACGGATTGGCGATCTGTTTTTGTTTGAAATTTCTTTGTATTACTTTTACCTTTTTGTCTATAATCCGTTGTTCCTATTAAATTTTAACCAAATATAAAGCGATTTAACAAGGGATCAAAAACTATTTTTGGAAACTTTCTATTTCAACACTTTATATACCTAGAGATTTCCTTTAAAATAAGTTGTGTAGCTCCTATATTTTTTTGGACATATTCTCTGGCTATAGCCGATTTTTCTCGTAACTGCTTGTTATTCGTTATTAAATCCATTACTACTTGCATAAATTCATTTTCATTATGAATACAATAAGCTCCTCCTTTTTCTATTAACTCAACTGCTTCGATAAACTTATGATATTTGTGTCCAAATATGACTGGCATCCCATAGGTAGCTGCCTCTAAAATATTATGAATTCCACTGCCAAAACCTCCGCCTATGTATGCTATTTTTCCATAGCGATATAAATTGGATAATATCCCAATACAGTCTATTATCAGCACTTTCGCATATAACACATTATCCGGGTCGGCCTCGGAATATAAAACAACGTGTCCTTTTTTAATTTTTTCTACCAAGCTCGCTATATGGGGCTTGTCAACCATATGGGGTGCTATAATAAACTTGTATTTGGTTTTTTCGGAGTTAATTAGTTTTATTAAAATATCTTCATCGGGTTCCCATGTACTGCCTGCTATAAATATATCTTTCCCATCACAAAATTTTTCAATAAGGGGTAATTTCATGGTGTTTTGTGCAAGTGCCATTACTCTGTCGAATCGGGTATCGCCACTAACTGTAACGTTTGTAATATGTATGTTATTTAATAATTGCAACGAATTATTATTTTGAACAAAAAAACGACTAACTCCTTTTAACTGCTTCCTAAACCAAAACCCATACCACTTAAAGTAATGCTGGGATTTTCTAAAATTAGACGAGATCACAAAAAAGGGAATGGCGTTTTTTTTAATCTGTTTTATATAATTAAACCAAAACTCGTATTTAATAAAAAATACCAAGGTCGGATTTGTTAACGCTAAAAAACGTTTTGCATTAGCCGGCGTATCTATTGGTAAATAAAAAATATAATCGGCGCCATTGTAATTCTTTCTTACTTCGTATCCCGATGGAGAAAAAAAGGTTAATAGTATTTTATAAGTAGGATATTGTTTTCTGAATTCTTCCATTAAGGGTCTCCCCTGCTCAAACTCTCCTAAAGACGCACAATGAAACCAAGCAAGAGGATGACTTGTTTTAACTTTTTTTTCTATTTCGCTAAAAAGGTTTTTCCTTCCGTTAATCCATTGTACTGCCTTTTTATGACGGAAAACAGATGCTATATATATAGCTATATAATAAACATATATAGAAATTTTGTACATTTTTCTTTTTTAAATAATGTCCTCACGTAAAACAACTCCCATACTTTTCATTCGTTGCTTTATAAAATCAAAATTATAATATTTAATGGAAATGAGTCCATTAAAAAGTTAAAAATATTTTTTCAAGAATATCTTTTAAATTTTATTACTTGTTTGATTAATATATATATTTGTACGTTAAAAATAAAAAAATTGAGGGAGAAAAAGAATGAAAAAAATTAACATGGTTGACTTAAAAGGTCAGTATGATAAAATTAAAGAAGAAATAGACCAAGCCATATTGAAAGTTGTTGAATCTACTGCATTTATTAATGGACCGGAAGTAAAGAATTTTCAACAGGATTTAGAAAAATATCTTGGCGTAAAACATGTTATTCCATGTGCCAACGGAACCGATGCATTACAAGTTTCTATGATGGCATTGGGTTTAAAACCAGGCGACGAAGTAATTGCTCCTTCATTTACCTTTGTTGCTACCGCCGAAGTTATTGCATTACTCGGACTTACACCGGTGTTAGTAGATGTAGATCCCGACACCTTTAATATTGATCCGAAAGCTATTGAAAAAGCAATTACGCCTAAAACCAAAGCCATTGTGCCGGTACATTTATTCGGACAATGTTCGGATATGGATTTGATAATGGATATAGCCAACAAACATCATTTATTTGTTATTGAAGATAATTGTCAGGCAATAGGGGCCGACTTTATTTCCAGCAATGGAAGCCGTAAAAAAGCAGGTACTATTGGGCATGTAGGATGTACTTCCTTTTTCCCTTCTAAAAATTTAGGTTGCTACGGTGATGGGGGTGCTATTTTTACCAACGATGACCAGCTAGCGGAGAAAATACGTATTGTAGTAAATCACGGAATGACTGTTCGTTATTATCATGACTTGATAGGCGTTAACTCTCGTCTTGACAGCATACAAGCGGCTATTTTAAAAATTAAACTAAAACATTTAGATGAATACGCTGCTGCACGAAATAAAGCTGCTAGTTATTATGATTCCGCTTTTGCAAATAATCCGAAACTAAAAACTCCGGTTCGTTTTAATAAGTCAACACATGTTTTTCACCAATATACGCTTGTAACAAATGGCTTCGACCGCAACAAACTCCCTGAATTTCTACAGGAGAAAGGTATTCCAGCCATGATTTATTATCCGGTACCCATGCATTTACAAAAAGCGTATTTAGATCCCCGTTATAAAGACGGAGATTTTCCGGTAACCGAAAAGCTTTCTAAATCGGTCGTTTCTTTGCCTATGCATACCGAACTCGACGAAGAACAATTAAAACATATAACCACTTCGGTACTTGAATTTGTAAATCGATAATTTCTTTCGCAATAGATATATTAAAATGGAAAAAGACTATTTTGCACACGAATCAGCCATTATTGATGCAGATTGTAATATTGGGAAAGGAACCAAAATATGGCATTTCACACATATTATGTCGAATTGCACCATAGGAGAAAACTGTAATATAGGACAAAATGTGGTGGTTTCACCGGAAGTTGTTTTAGGTAACAATGTAAAAGTTCAGAATAATGTTTCTATATATACCGGTGTTATCTGCGAAGACAACGTATTTTTAGGACCTTCCATGGTTTTTACCAATATCATCAATCCTCGAAGTGCCATTATTCGCAAACACGAATATGCTAAAACCATTGTAAAACAAGGAGCTTCCATTGGAGCCAATGCAACGATTGTTTGCGGACACGATATTGGTGAATTTGCATTTATTGGCGCCGGTGCTGTTGTTACCAAACATGTTCCTCCTTACGCTTTAGTGGTGGGTAATCCAGCTAAACAAACTGGATGGATGAGTGAATACGGGCATCGACTGAACTTTGATGAAAATGGAGTGGCTGTTTGTCCGGAAAGTAAAGAAAAATATATATTAAAAAACAACCGTGTTTCCAAACTAACATAAATGAATAAGAAAAGTATCAATTTCGCTCTTATTGGTGCTGCCGGTTACATAGCCCCTCGCCATATGAAAGCGATTAAAGAAACAGGGAACTCCTTAGTAGCGGCACTCGATAAAAATGATGCAGTAGGAATTATTGACAGTTATTTCCCCGAAGCCGACTTTTTTCTGGAATCTGAACGATTCGACCGTCATTTGGATAAACTAAGAAGAGCTGGAGAGAAAAAGATTGAATATGTAAGCATTTGTTCTCCTAATTATTTACACGATTCTCATATCCGCCTTGCGCTTAGAAATGATGCGAATGCGATTTGTGAAAAACCTTTAGTGCTGAACCCTTGGAATATTGAGGCATTGGGTATTATTGAAAAAGAAACTGGAAAGAAAATTTACAATATCCTTCAGTTGCGTTTGCACGATTCCATTAAACAATTGAAAGAAAAAATTGAAAAAGGTCCACAAAACATAATTCATGATATTGACCTTACTTATATAACCAGCAGAGGTAATTGGTATCACATGTCGTGGAAAGGAAACGAAAGTAAATCGGGAGGCATTGCAACCAATATCGGCATTCATTTTTATGATATGCTGATATGGATTTTTGGCGATGTACAAAAAAATATAGTTCATTATAACTCCGATACAAAAGCGGCCGGCTATTTTGAATTAAAAAATGCCAGAGTACGTTGGTTTTTAAGTATCGACAGCAAGGATTTACCCGAATGCGCCATTCAAGAGAACAAAAGAACTTACCGCTCTATTGAAGTTGATAAACAAGAAATAGAATTTAGCGAAGGGTTCGGCGACTTGCATACCATTAGCTATAAAGAAATTTTAAGCGGTAATGGATTCGGTTTAGATACTGCATTCCCTAGCATTAATACCGTTTATCAAATTCGGAATGCAGCCATATCGCCCTTAAAAGATGATTACCATCCTATCTTAAAAAAAATAATATAAAATATATGGATATTTACAACAAGCTACTTAACAAAGAAACGAAGCTATCCGTTATTGGATTAGGTTATGTAGGATTACCTATTGCCCTTGAGTTCGCCAGAAAGATTGATGTTATCGGCTTTGACATTAAAGCAGATCGCGTTGAAATGATGAAAAACAAAAAAGATCCAAGCGAGGAACTTTCTTCTACTGCATTCGACGGGTGTAGTATTCATTTTACGGCCAACCCGGATGAGTTGAAAGAAGCAACATTTCATATTGTAGCGGTACCCACTCCTATTGATGATCATAATTTGCCCGACCTAACTCCACTTCTTGGAGCTACTAGAACGGTAGGAAAAATATTGAAAAAAGGAGATTATGTAGTTTATGAATCGACCGTTTATCCCGGTTGTACCGAAGAAGACTGTATTCCGATATTAGAAGAATTATCTGGATTAAAATTTATAAAAGATTTTAAAGTTGGGTTTTCTCCCGAAAGAATTAATCCGGGCGACAAAGAACATACCATTACCAGTATTTTAAAAGTGGTTTCCGGTTGCGATGAAGAATCATTGGAAAATATAGCGAAAACGTACGAGCTGGTGGTTAAAGCGGGTGTTCATAAAGCCTCGTCTATTAAAGTGGCTGAATCGGCTAAAATTATTGAAAACACCCAACGCGATGTAAATATTGCGCTAATGAATGAGCTTTCTATTATTTTTAATCGAATGGGAATTAATACCTACGAAGTACTGGAAGCAGCAGGGACTAAATGGAATTTTTTAAAATTCTATCCCGGACTAGTGGGTGGTCATTGCATTGGTGTTGACCCCTATTATCTTACCTATAAAGCCAAAGAATTCCGCTACCATGCACAAATAATTAATTCCGGTAGGTTTGTAAACGACTCCATGGGTTTTTATGTTGCCAAACAAACCGTAAAAAAAATAATTGCTGCCGGTAAAAACGTGTTGAACTCAAGAGTGTTGGTAATGGGTGCTACTTTTAAAGAAGATGTAAGCGATATCCGAAACTCAAGAGTAGCCGATGTTATATCTGAACTTAAATCTTACGGAGTCAATGTAGATGTGGTAGATCCGTATGCATCATCAAAAGAATTAAAACATGAATATGGATTTGAGCTGGTTGAAAAACCTTCGGGAAAATATGATGCCATTATTGTTGCGGTAAACCATAAACCTTACAAAGAACTGAAAGAAGAATTTTTCACTTCAATAACTTCTGAGAACGCGATTCTTGTTGATGTTAAAGGTATTTACAGAAATAAAATAAAAAAATTAAACTATTGGAGTCTTTAAAAAAGGGCATGAAAGTATTGGTAACCGGTGGAACCGGATATATTGGCTCGCATACAGTTGTGGAATTACAACAAAAGGGATATGAGGTTATTATTATTGACAACCTCTGTAACTCTACAAAAGATGTAATTTATGCCATAAAAGAAATTACCGGAATATTACCCGAGTTCTATCAAATAGACCTTTGCGACGAACACTCCGTTACCGATTTTTTTAATAAAACGAAGCATATTTCGGGCATAATTCATTTTGCAGCTCTTAAAGCCGTAGGAGAATCGGTTGAAGAACCACTAAAATATTATCATAATAACATTGTTTCTTTGCTTCATATTTTAAAAGGGATGAACCAATCAAATATCCAAAATTTGGTTTTTTCATCTTCTTGCACTGTATATGGACAACCCGATGTATTGCCGGTAGATGAGAGTGCGCCAGTTAAAGAGCCACTTTCTCCCTATGGTCATACCAAACAAATTTGCGAAGAGATAATTAGAAATACTATTGCAGCAAACCACTTCAACGCTATCTTGCTTCGATATTTTAATCCTATTGGTGCTCACAACTCTGCACTAATAGGTGAATTGCCATTAGGCGTTCCCAACAACTTAGTTCCATATATTACACAAACGGCTATTGGGAAACGTGATTTTTTACGTGTATTCGGAAACGATTATCAAACAGCCGACGGAACATGTATCCGCGATTATATTCATGTTACCGATATTGCCAAAGCACATATTGTAGCCATGGAACGACTGCAACAAAACAAAACAAAAACAAATTGTGAAGTCTTTAATTTAGGCACAGGTAATGGGTTTTCGGTAATGGAAGTCATTAAATCGTTCGAAAAAGTAAGCGGACTAAAACTAAATTATAAATTTGTAGCCCGTCGTCCGGGAGATATTGAGAAAGTATGGGCAAATACCGATTTGGCAAACAAAGAGCTTGGATGGAAAGCTGAAAAAAATATAGACGAAATGATGCTTTCTGCTTGGAACTGGGAAAAACAACTTGCATTAAAAAAATAATAATAAAAAATAATGTATTTTTAAATAATATAAAACTTCATCATTCATTATTGAATGCCTGCCTGCCGGCGAGGCAGGTTGGTTATTGGAAATTCTTTAAAACCTTAAAATATATAATATCCAACCCGCCTGCCGGCAGGCAGGTGTCCAACATCGAATGTAGAAGGCTAAAGGAAGAAATATAGAAGAAATAAAAACTTAAATTATGAAAACAGTATTAATCACCGGAGGAGCCGGATTTATTGGATCGCATGTAGTAAGAAGATTTGTTAAAAAATATTCTGATTATAAAATTATTAATCTGGATAAACTTACTTATGCCGGAAACCTTGAAAATTTAAGAGATATTGAGAAAGAAAAAAATTATGAATTTATTAAAGGCGATATTACCGATGCTGCTTTTATACAAGAACTTTTTTCTAAATATGCTATTGATAGTGTTATTCATTTAGCTGCTGAATCTCATGTTGACCGCTCTATATCGAACCCGATGGAATTTATACAGACCAATATTGTTGGCACCATGGTGTTGTTAAATGCGGCAAAATTTCATTGGAAAGATTGCATGGATAAAAATCTTTTTTACCATATCTCTACCGACGAAGTTTATGGCTCATTAGGGGATACAGGCTTCTTTACTGAAAAAACATCGTATGACCCACGCAGTCCGTATTCTTCATCTAAAGCAAGTTCAGATCATTTGGTAAGGGCTTTTTATCACACCTATCAACTTCCTATTGTAATTAGCAACTGTTCTAATAATTACGGTCCAAATCAGTTTCCTGAAAAACTTATTCCGCTCTGTATTCATAATATTAAAAATAATAAACCGCTTCCCATTTACGGAAAAGGAGAGAATATTCGCGATTGGTTATGGGTGGATGATCATGCAATAGCTATCGACACAATTTTCCATCAAGGAAAAACCGGTGAAACATATAATATTGGAGGGAATAACGAATGGACTAATATTGATTTAGTTCGATTGCTTTGTAAAATAATGGATAAAAAATTAAACAGAGAAACCGGAACTTCCGAAAAGCTTATTACCTACGTTAAAGACCGCGCTGGTCAT